>NZ_JBDGQZ010000040.1:7760-45649 GCF_042218505.1 Halobellus sp. | reverse complement strand
CGTCGGGGGCTGAAACGGTCAGAGTGGGTGGTTGTGCCTGTGGCACGTGATGGCGCTGAGTCCAATCTTCGGTGGGACGTTGGCCTGCTGGGAGCCACGTCGACCAGCGTCGGCACGATGACCGCCGGCGGGGTCTTCATTCTCTCGGGGCTCGCGGTTGTGAAGGTCGGCGCTGCCGCGACGGTCTCATTCGTCCTTTCGGCCGTCGTGGCGTCGCTCACGACGCTGACGTACGCCGAGTTCGCAACGATCTATACGGTCGACGGCCGCGGGTACGCCTCCGTCGCCGAGGTGTCGACTCCGATCTGTCGTATCTCGTCGTTGGCTGATGAGCCTCGGCTACCCCACGAGCGCGGCGTTCTACCTCCTGAGTTTCACCGACTGGTTCGCGCGGTTCCTCTGGCCATCGATTGCGCTCCCACGGGCGCTCTCGTTCTGGCTTCCCAGTGCGGTCGTGCTGGGTCTCCTCGTGGTGGTGAATCTCGCCGGAGCCGAGGAGACAGGCACGTCTCAGGTCGTCGTGACCGCGCTGAAGATGACGCTCGTCGGGCTGTTCCCGTTCGGCGGACTCCGTGCCTTCCAGCCGGAGGTGTTCGCCGATTCGCTCGTGACGAGCGCGACACACTTCGGCGACGCGATGCTGCTCGGCTGACTCCTGTTCGTGAACGTTGCGCTGATTCAGTCGCGCCGGGTCCATCCCGATTGTGAGCGAAGGGTCCGTGTCCCCCTGGTACCGTGGGTGCCGCTGGTGATGATTGCCTCGAACGTGGCGCTGGTCGGAAGTCTGGAATCGCTTAGTCTCGCGCTCTCGGGTGTCGCCGTTGTCGTCGGCGTCGTGCTGTGGTTCCTCGTGATGGAGTACCCAGCGGTGTCGGACCGACGTACTCAGAGGTGGCCGCGGTCGAAGACCGCCACGTCGCACTCGAGGTCCTGTACTCGCTGGAACGTCGGCGGCGAGACGAACCGCGATGCCGGCGAGCGCTCACCGCTGGAGCCGAGAACGAGCAGGTCGTAGTCGTCGGCGTTGGCGGTGATGAAGTCCTGGACGGGCGATCGCGAGACGCGCGTTTCGACGTTGCCTTCGACGGTCTCGACAAGATGATCGAGATGCGTCTCTGCCTGGCGACGCTCGACCTCGCTCCCGATGCAGGTGGCGACGCTCACCGTGCCGCGGTTGCCAGTTAACCGGGCCGCGAAGTCGATCATTCCGTGCGCGACGTCACCGGGGCGAGCCACGAGCACTAGCACCCGGGACCACCGGTCTCTGTCCCGGACGGATCGGAACGCCACCGTGTCGAACTGGCTGGTGAAGATGCCCCGGACGTACGGCGAGAGCGTTCCCCGGTCCTCCTCGTACGGCGTCACGACGAGGTCGCAGTTGGCGTTCTGGCCGGCCTCGATCGTCGCCTGGACCGGGTCGCCGGCCACGACGATCACCTCGCAGGGAACGCCGATGCGCGTGTGGATGTGCGACGCGCATCGTTCGAGTCGTTCGACCGCCTCTCGCGTCTTACTCGCCACCTTCGGTGCAGCAGCCGCCTCCTCGTCGTCGAACGGGGCTACCTCGTGTATGCTCTGTGTCTCATCAACCGTCGACCCCCGACCGTCGACCGACGCCGCGTCGCTATCGGATACCACCTCGAGGAGGACCACCTTCCCAGCCTCGTGTGCCGCCGCGAGTCGAGCACCGAAGAGCGCGGTCCGCTTTGCGGTCTCCCCACGCATCGGGACTAGAACGTGGTCGTCACCCTGGACCGTCTCGTAGAGATACTCCGCCCGCTTCTCATACAACGTCTCGCGCCAGAGCACGAACGCGCCGGCGACGAACACGGCAGCGAGGAACACGCTGACGACGTAGGTCACTGGGTCGACGTCGCCGGTGACCAGCGCGAGTAACGCCGTCGAGAACGCTGACGGCGCTTCGATGTGGCCCGCCCAGGTGACGAGGCCGGTGAGAAAGATGGCTAGCGCCGCGCTCTCCGGGTGGACGAGCGCGGAACCGACGCCACCGTATACCCAGGCTGTCGTCGTGTACGAGATCAGTCCGCAGACTGCGCCGAGACTCAGGCTGGCGACGAACCGGACGGGGTCGGCGTGTCGGCCGTCAGGGTCCGAAAAGAGCGTGTACGTCCCCGACGCAAGCGGCGGGAAGAGCAGGAACGACAACGTCTGGATCTGATTCGAGAGGTAGGTGACGAATCCGATGACGACCGGGACGACCAGGACAATCGAGAGATGTAGCAGATTGTCGGTGTTCTGGAGCCAGCGCTGGAACTCCCAGAGTTCGCGCCGTTCGATCCGTCTGGCGCGGCTCCTCACCGCAGTGATCCGTTCGAGCGCTGCATCGAGAAGCCGCTGTCCGCGCATCGCTTACGCGAAATTTACGACGGCGTCCAAGGTGAGTTTAATCGCCCGTTCGACGTTGTTCTTCGCTTTTTCTGGGAGTTCTGACTCCGAGTCCGCGCCCTTCTGTGTCCCCTCGACGAGGTTGCCGTCGACCGTGCAGATTGCGCCGGCGGCCAGGCCTTTCCGACGCGTGATCGAGAACACAGCCGCGGCCTCCATCTCGACGGCAAGGAGGTTCGCAGCCTCCCACTTCTCGACGTACGCCTCGCTCTCGTTGTAGTACGCGTCGTCGGAGACGATCGGCCCGACGTGGACGTCCTCACCGTTTCGCTCTGCGGAGTCCACAAGCGCCGTCAGGACGTCGTAATCGGGAACGGCCGGGATCACGCTGTCCTCGTAGCGTTTCGAGGTGCCTTCCTCCTTCGCCGCAGCGGTCGCAACGACCATATCACCGATGTCGATTCCGCGCTGGAGCGCGCCGGTCGTGCCGACCCGGATCAGGGTCTCGACGCCGACGGCGGCGAGTTCTTCGACGGCGATGGCGGCCGACGGGCAGCCGATTCCGGTCGAACAGATCGTCAGCGGGACGCCCTCGTACGTCGCGTTAACGATCTTGTACTCGCGGTTTTCGGCGACGGTCTCGGCGTCCTGACAGTGGGCGGCGATTCGATCGACGCGGCCCGGGTCACCGGGAATGAGCGCCGTCTCGTGAACCTCGCCTTCTTCGACGAGGAGGTGGGGCTGCTTGGCCATACCGGCACCTGGCGCGAGACGGTGAAAAACGACCCGGTCACAGGAGCGTCGTCGCTGCCGGGACGACGATGCCCAGCACGGAGCCGAAGACGGCAGTCGAGCGGAGCCACCGGCCGCTGACGGCCGTCGCACGCTCCTCGTAGATCCAACCACCGGCCCGGGGGAAGACCAGGTGTGCGAAGAACGCATAGACGACTCCGGCGACCAGCGTCGTCGC
Organism: Halobellus sp.; assembly: GCF_042218505.1. NCBI lineage: Archaea > Methanobacteriati > Methanobacteriota > Halobacteria > Halobacteriales > Haloferacaceae > Halobellus > Halobellus sp. Next base: position 42,333 of record NZ_JBDGQZ010000040.1, on the reverse strand, counting down.
GACGATGTGGGGAAAGAGGCCGATCCCGCCGAACACCGCGACGTTGGGGGCGCCGGCGGCGACAAACAGGTATAGGACCGCGTACAGGAGGCCGGCGAGGATGCCCGTGAGGTGGTGGAGCGCGAACGCCGCGCCGAAGGCGACCTCGCCCGGCGACGAGCGAGAGAGCACGCTCGTCGCGACGTACGCCGGGGTGAATCCGTCCTCTTGTCTGGCCATCGGAACGTCCATCACGAGCGCGCCGAGTAAGCCGCAGACCGCACAGAGGACGACGAAGATCCCGGCTTCACCGGTCGTCGCTACAACTACGGGACCCAGTAAATCCATCACGGTTCTACACATATCCGTTCCGGCGATAAAACTCCCCCGTTTCGCGGTGGTCTCAAGGGGTCACTCCCCGATGAACGCGCGAACCGTCTCCCAGGTGAGCGTGGTCCGCGCCCCCGGCGACTTCGACGCTAGCGCGCCGCAGGCGTTCGCAACCGCGAGGGCTCGCTGGTCGTCTGCGCCGTCGACTATCGCAGCGATGAACCCTGCAGCGAAGGCGTCGCCCGCGCCGGTGGTATCGACCGCGTCGATCGGATACCCCGGGTGGGCGATGCGCTCGCCGTCCCGGCGGACTTCTGCGCCCTCCGGGCCGTGTTTGAGTACGAGCGTCTGATCGCTCAGGTCGAACGCGTCAAGCGCCAGCGCGGCCTCGCGGTCGTTCAGAAAGAGGTACTCGACTGCGGTGACCGCCGGCCCGTACCCTCGATCATCGATCCGGCGTCCCGGATCGAAACTCACCGGGACGTCGTGTTTCCGGGCGCGCTCGGCGAGGCGTGTGGCCGTTTCCGGACGCTGGCTCGTCATATGGAGATGGTCGGCGTGGGCTAGTTCCGAAGCGGGGAGGTCGCTCGCCTCGAACGCCTCGTTCGCTCCCGGGCAACCGAGCACCATCACCTCGCCGGATCGTTCGACGACGATGTACTTCGTCGTGGTCTCGTGCGACTCGGACTCGACAACGTGTCTCACATCGACGCCATTGTCGGCTAGTTCCTCGCGGGCAGTCTGTCCCTTCTCGTCGGCACCGACGCTCCCGAGGAGCACCGCGACGATGTCGAGATCTGAGAGGCCGTTTGCGACGTTTGCGGCGCTCCCGCCGCCACCGCTCCGACGATTGTCGATGCTCACCTCCCCGTCCGGGTCCGGCAGCGTCGGCACGCGGAGCGTCACGTCCCAGTTCAGGTGTCCGGCACAGACGACTCGGGCCATTTTTGGCCCCAATGGCCCCGTGTCACAAAAGCACTCGGCCGCGCGGGTTCGCGTTGTCGAGCGGTCTGTCCCGCCATCTTCGCTGACGAATCACGCAGGCGCGGAGATCGTGAACAGCAGTACATTGTGAATTGCGGGGCCCAGCCCGACTGCGGCGACGAACCCGAGAAAGAGCTGCGCCTGTGTGGGGGCCTCCTCGTACAGATCTGCGAAGAGCCACACCACGAGCGTGGCCACGCCGATTTTCACCAAAATGAACAGCCACCCCGACCCGACTAGCGACGCGGTCGGGAGACCGGCGGCAAACTCGATGATGACCCGCGAGAGGGGTGTCCGTTCGCCGAATCCGAGCAGGTCGACGCCGACAGCGGTCGAGACCCCGTCGAGGACGTGCGCGAACAGTGCGAACGCGCCGAGCCGTCCGGCGGCTTGTACGTCGGGAACGGCCCATATGAGAATCGCCCAGACGACCGTAGCGATGATACCCGCGGCGACGACCCCAGCGGCCGGCAGCAGCGGTGAGAGCGTCCCGCTCGACGCGCCAGCGACGAGGACGGCGACGACTGCGAACGCCGCAGCGAGCGTCCCGACAAACGCGAGCGTCCGGGAGACCGTCTCGTCACTTGACCGCACACCGACTGCGAGCCACGTCGCGAGAGCCACGATGGCGACGCTGACGTACACCGCCGGTGTGCCCGCCAGGGGGCGGAGCAGGTCAGGGAGCGCACCTGCAACGTAGAGGACGTGCAGGGCCGAGCCAAGGACCATCCACGGCGCGAGCGCGAGCACGCGGTTCGCCGTGACGGTCGGACGACGACGCATTGCGGCGCGGGCGACGAGGGCACCGGTTACGGTCAGCACCGCAAGATACGGCAGCGGCGGCAGCGTGAAGCCCGCCGGAAGTATCGCCATAGTTCCGACTCCCTACCCGCGTTCAAAACGGTGTCGGAGCGGGTGCCACGAACGAACTGATCCAGGGCTGTCTCCACCCCGTCCCCCGACCTGTAGCTTTTTTCGCGCCGCAACGAAAATATCTCATATGGATAGATCCGAGTTCGCAGCCCGCATCGACCATACTGTTCTGGGTCCGGAGACGACGCCTGCAGACGTCGAACGGGTACTCGAGGAGGCCAAAGCGCACGGAATGAACGCGTGCATCCCCCCGTGTTACGTCAAAGAGGCGGTGGAGCACGCACCCGACGTCACGCTCGCGACTGTGATCGGGTTCCCGCACGGACAGCAAACGACGGCCGCGAAACACGGGGAGGCAGTCGACGCCTGGCAGGTCGGTGCCGACGAAGTGGATATGGTGCTCAACGTGGGGCGATTGAAAACCGGTGACGACGAGACCGTGATCGCCGACATCGCCGAGGTGGTCGCCGCCGTTCCCATCCCAGTGAAAGTGATCATCGAGACTGCCCTACTGACTGATTCTGAAAAGCACCGCGCGTGCGAAGCCGCCAAGGAGGCTGGCGCGGACTTCGTGAAGACCTCGACAGGGTTCGCCGACGGCGGTGCGACCGTGGAAGACGTCGAGCTGATGGCGGAGTATCTCCCGGTGAAAGCCAGTGGCGGCATCGGTTCCTACGAGAAGGCGAAGGCGATGCTGGACGCCGGTGCCGATCGGATCGGCGCGTCCTCGGGCGTCGAAATCGTCAGAAGGTTCCCCGAGGCGTAACCGCTCTGTTAGCCCTGGGCCACCTGGCGGCGTCCCCTATTCCTCGCGTATTTCGCCGAGTCGATCGACGAGCGCGTCGGTATCGACGTCGGACTCGACGTTCACGTCGCCGTCGTGATCGTGTTCGTGAACGTTGACGGCTTCGCCGTCGTCGTCGGTATCTGTGGTCGCGTCCTCCTGCTCGGACTCGTCGTAACTTCCGAATCCCATACCCGTCTGTCAGGACGGGCACGGAAGAACCATCCGAAGCGAGCGTCGAACGGCATCTGCTGGCACCCGACACGAGCGGCGAATTTGCTGAACGGCAGTCCGCCCGTCGAACCGTGCCGGACGGGGTTGAGGATGCCTCTCCGTCTCGCCCTCGCCAGTTACGGCAGCCATCCTCGCTCCGACCGGTCGTGATGCCAATAATCCAAGGTTTTTTCCACCCTATTGATGTAAATCGATTTCAATGGAGATAACGCGACGGCGACAGATCCTCGCCGGTGGAAGCCTCTCATTGTTTGGGTTGCTGCTCACTTCCGTCACGCTGGTTCATATTTACGAAGACGCCGTCGCCCAGGCGGAGCCGCTGATTCTGACAGTCGTGGAGAACGCGCTGCCGATCGCGCTCAATCTGTGCATCGCCGGCGCGGGGATCCTACTCGTTCGCCGCTCTGAGTTCCGTGGCGAGTTCGTCTCCAGGGTCTCCATCTGGGGACTCCTGGGTGCCCTCTCGCTGTTTTCGGTCTCGCTGTGGGTCTATCTCTTTCAGATTATGCAGGGGGAGGTGGAACCGGCGCTCATCTTCAGTCACATCGTCTCGATGGGGACAGTCGCGGGCCTGGGAGTCGGGATCTACGACGACCAGCGCAGACAACGGCAGGCGCAACTGACAGCCGAACACGACAAACTCTCGGCGCTCTTCGAGAGTACGTCCGATGCGATCGCCGAGGTGGAGTACGTCGACGGCGAAGCGGTCGTGCGAGACGTCAATCCGGGATTTCGCGAGAGCTTCGGCTACTCGGTCGCCGCGGCCGAGGGGAACCAACTCGACGAGTTGATCGTCCCCCCGGGCGACGACGACTTCGAACGGAACCACGACCGCGCGATGAGCGGTGAGATGTTCGGTCGCGAGGAAATCTTCCGGCAGACGGCTGACGGCGAGATCCGCGTGTTCCGCCTCCAGGCGATCCCGCTGGATGCGGCCGACGCCGACACTGATGGCTATGCGGTCTACACCGATATCACGTCCGAATATCGCTACGAGTCCCGGTTGCGGTCCCTGCACGAGGCTACCCGCGAATTGGTGACGATCGGGTCGGTCGACGCGGTGGCCGAAGCGACGGTCGACGCTGCGCACGATCTCCTCGACGTGGACTTCGTTACGGTGTTCAGCCACGACGCCGACGAGAACGAGTTGCGTCCGGTGGAGCCGCAGGACCCCGAAAAAGAGCCTCACGTTGATCCATCGACGAGTCACCACGGAACGGCCATCGCTCGGGCGGTGTTCGAGTCGGGAACCCCGCGATACGTGCCGGACCGTTCGGCTGCCGAGGGCGTAGACGACGACACCTCAGTGGTCGCTAGCGAACTCGTGGTGCCGATCGGCCGGTTCGGCGTGCTCCTCCTCGGGTCGCGCATCACAGACGGCCTCGACGAGTCCCAGCAGTCTCTCGGAAAGATCCTGGCCTCCAACGTGGAGGTTGCAATGGAACGTGCAGAGCGCCAGCGCCGTCTCGAAAGGCAGAACGACCGACTGGAGACGTTCGCGAGCGTCGTCAGCCACGACCTCCGGAACCCCCTCGGGGTCGCCGATGGATACCTGGAACTGGCTCGCGAGGGCGACGAGGACGCGTTCGAGCGCGTCGAGCGCGCACACGACCGGATGGAGGGGCTGATCGAAGACCTGCTCGCGCTCGCGCGCGAGGGAGAACACATCGACGAGGCCACGCCGGTGGCACTCGATCGGATCGCCCGCCGCGCGTGGGAGCAAGCCACGACGCCGAACGCCGCACTCCGGATCGAGGCGACGGGACAGATCGAGGCCGATCCCGGCCGCCTCCAGCAACTGTTCGAGAATCTCTTCGCGAACGCCGTCGAACACGGGATTCCGGAGGGTCCAGACCGCGACGCAGCGGCGGCCGACTTCCTCCGCGCAGGGGAAGATGACGGGGAGTCTCCCGTGGCAATCACAGTCACTGTCGAACGGACGGAGCGGGGCTTCGCCGTCGAGGACGATGGCGTGGGGATCCCACAGGAACAACGGTCGTCGATATTCGACCACGGGTACTCAAACGATGCGGGCGGAACCGGACTCGGACTCTCGATTGTCGAGGAAATCGCGGACGCACACGGCTGGACGGTGCGTGCCGAAGCGGGAAGCGACGGGGGCGCTCGGTTCGTTTTCGTGACGACGTGAGTATCGTCGCCGCCCATCAGATCTCCGTCGAAGCGAGACCTCGCCGATTGTCTACGCTCCGGGCGAAAAATGTAGAGGGATGCCGTTGGAGCGTCGTGGCCGAGGTGATTGCCCCACGGGTACCCGACTATGTCTGGGAAATACGACCTCGTCATCGTCGGTGGCGACTTCAGCGGTGCCTCGCTCCTTTACACGGCGGCTACGTTCACCGACATCGAGTCCATCGCGCTACTCGAGAGGGACCCGGAGCTCGCGGCGATCAACTCCCACCACACCAGCGACTCACAGACACTGCACTTCGGCGACATCGAGACCAACGACACCCTCGAGAAAGCCGAGAGCGTCAAGACCGGCGCGGAGATGCTCGCGGGCTCCCTCGAAAACCACGATCCGGACTCGATGTTGAGTTACGCGAACATCCTTGTCGACCGGATCCTTCTCCCGCACGTGGTGCGGAAGCTCTGCTACGACGTCCCCGAAATCGGGAGGCGGCAGTTCCTTCGGCACGTCCAGAAAGTCGTCCCTGACGTCGAACTCGACGACATCCAGCGGGCGAAGGGATACGGGGGCATCTGGCCACAGATCGTCGAAACGAGGACGGGGTCTCTGGATATGGGCGAGGCCAAGATTGTCGGAGACGACAGCAGCTTCAATATCACGCCCCCCGGCGCGTCCACGAGGCTGAAGAACGCCGAGCGAGACGCCGAGACGATTCTGGACTGCTTCGAGGCCGACTACTTGTTCGAGGAAGCGGCCTTCCGCGCAGATACCACCGAACGGTTCCCTCGTGGGTTCTGACCGGCGGACGGCTCGGAGTTGCGGGGGGTTCGCCCGCCGGTCGACTGCACTGAACTGTGCGTTTTCGAGGGGACTCGGCGATCCGCACAGTATCGTTGTACTCTCCGCGTGAGAACCGACGGGGTTCGAATGTGTTGACTGAAATGGCTTTCAATCGGATATCCGTTCTCTTTGGTCGCTGATTTTGAAAACGGATACAGAAGGTTTAAATACATACTCGGCATCCGTACAGAGGCAATGGCAAACGGTACGGTTGACTTCTTCAACGACACGGGCGGTTACGGCTTTATTGAGACAGAGGACGCTGACGAGGACGTGTTCTTCCATATGGAAGACGTCGGTGGCGAGGATCTCACCGAGGGAACGGAACTCGAATTCGAGATCGAACAGGCCCCCAAGGGCCCCCGCGCGACGAACGTCGTCCGCGTCTAATCCGGTTCAAGCCGTCGCCGTCTGTGTTCGCTTGGCCGCGATCCCGGCGAACTGATCAGCGCGCGACGCACGATCCGCGATTCTTCGACACCTACACTTTCGAGCGACAGCACCGCGTCGGTGCATCGTCGACCCGCAGTTCGCCACCGAGTAACGACTACGTGGAATGTTGTCACTTCCAGTACGTTCTTTCCGACGCAATCGTACACATTCCCCGTGAGCGTTAGTACCACTCGCACGATCCGCGGAATGGCCACCCGAGCGAACCCCGCCTTCGGCGTCGGGGCGGTGTTCGTCCCGCTCGGACTGCTCCTCGTGGCGACTGTCTTCGGCACTACCCAGCAGTTGACATACGTCCACGTGATGTCCGGAATCCTCTGGACCGGCATCGACCTGTTTATGGCGATGGTAGTCGGGCCCGTCCTCGGCGGCCTCGACGTGGATCAGCGCGCCGCAGTGTTCCAGCGGTTCACCCCGAAGATGACGTTCCTGATGCCGACACTGGCGTCCACGACGATCATCGGCGGGATGGTTCTGTCGAGTCGGATGGGATATCTGCCGGGGTTGGCGGCGTGGGGTGGCCTGTTCGCAATCGTGGCGATGGGCGCTTCGCTCGTGGCGGTCGCCTTCCAGTTCGATGCCTTCACCGACCGGCGGTGGATCGCGCTCTTCGCCGTCATCGTCGGCGGCGGCGCTGCATCGCTTCTGGCGAACCTCGGATCGCTGGGGATGCCCGGCCCGGCGATTCTGGCCTCACTCGGCATCGTCAGCATCCTCACCGTCCTCGGCTTCGGGGTTCTCTTGCCCGGCGAGGCGCGGATGTACCTCGAAATGACCTCCGACCAGCCCGACACCGACCTCATCGGGCGGATCGGGATGCGAAACGCGAAACTCAGCGGTGTCGAGGGCGTGTTTCAACTGAGCATCATCGCCGTGATGGTGTACCTGCGCTGGGGCGTCGGAATCTGAACCGGGGAGTCAGCCTTCGACGGCCGGCGTTACGGTGTCGTTCGCCCGCTGGTCCGCCGACTCGTTCGCTCTGATGCGAACGTACCGCTGCCCGACGGTCGTATCGAGGAGACTATCCACCGGCGCGCGGTCGTCGGTCAACACGGGTACGTCCTGAGTCGGTTCGTCACGGCGGTACGACGACAGTTCTGCGGAGAGGTCGATGCCGATATTCCGTCGCTCGTTCCGCGCCTGCAACTCCGATTCGGTCACGAGCGTCGAGCGCTTTGTCGCGACGATCTCGATATTCTGCACGACCGGCCCCCCAGCGGTGGGGAAACTATAGACGCGCGGGAACACCTGTTCCATCGTCTTGTATTCCGCGCGATAAAACTCCGCTGCGGGACCGCTCGGCGCGGCAATCAGGTTCGCAAGCAAAACGCCGTCGTCGTCGAGGCGGTCAGATGCGAGGCGCATAAACTCGACTGTGGTCAGTTGGAACGGGACCGAGTCTTTCCGATAGGCGTCGAGTACGATCAGATCGTAGGTGCGGTTCGTGGATTCGAGGAACCGTCTGCCGCCGTCGACGTGGACGTTCATCCGCTCGGACGCCGGAATGCCGAAGTACTGATCGGCGGCGTCGACGACGGCGGGATCGATCTCGACCACGTCGATGGTGAGGTTCGGATACATTTCGTGGAAGATTCGTGGGCCGGTGAAGCCACCGCCGCCGACGAACAGCACTCGATCGACGTCCTCGGTGAGCAACAGCGGCGCGTGGAAGTACCGGGTGTAATCGAAGACGTGTCTGGTCGGATCCCCGACATCCATCGCGCTGTGAGGCTGTCCGTCGAGGTACATCGTTCGGGTGTCGCCACGGTCGACGACGCGGAGTTCCTGATAGGCCGTCTGCGTACTGTAGACGGAATCGCCGGCGACTGCCGGTCCGACGCCGCCGACCGCAACTGCGACGACGAGGACGAGTGCGACGCCGCCAACCCGGAGGCCCGTGGAACCCACCAGATCCGGCGCGGCAACGGCCGCGGCCGCCGCGACTGCAGAGAGCCCTAGGACCAGGCCGATCTGCGGGACCGACAGCGTCGGCACGAGGACGTAGGTGGTCGCAAACGCCCCGACGATGCTGCCCACCGTCCCGATTGCGTAGACGTGCCCCGCCGTTGCACCCACCTCGCCGCCGGCGAGTTCCGCGGCGTACGGACTCACGTAGCCCAGGAGATACGTCGGTGGCCCGAATAGCAGGGTGATCGCGGGCAGCGAGGCGAACTCGCTGGGGACCGGGAACAGGCCAGTCGCCTGGACCACCACATCCCCGAAGAGGACCACGCCGGCGACGTAGAGCGCAGTCGCCAGGAAGACCCAGACCAGGCGGCTGTGAGAGGCGTTGGCCGACGCCCGCCGGCCGCCGCGGTGGTATCCGAGGCTGAGTGCGGCGAGGAAGACGCCGATGATACCGCCCCAGGTGTAGATACTGTTGCCGAACTCCGGGGCGAGAATCCGCCCGGCGAGAATCTCGAGGCCCATACTGGTCACACCCGAGACGAACACCGCGGTCTCCGGTCGGGTCGGGAGGCGGTCTGGAAGGGCCCGCTGACTCATCATTGACGATGCGTCCCCCGCACTCTTCAACGACTCGGCCGCCTGGACCGCCTCCTGCTGACCGGGTGGAACGCATATCCGCCCGACCGTCGGTCCGGAACTGACCGAAGTGATCAAGACGCTTCCGAACGACGAACACCGCGCGACGCTGAAACCTATTCGGGACACCGCCGAGATTCTGCTGACGGTCGGCAGCCGAGGCAGTGGACGCACGTGGCGCCGTCGAGACCGGGGCCTGTTAAAGCCGCAATAAGATCCCGCCCGGCGACCGAAGAAAGGAGGATATAGGGTCCCGCAGACGAAACCCCCGACAGAGCCATATGTTCGAGCGAATCCTGCTACCGACGGACGGCACCGAGTCGATGGACGCGGTCGTCGAAACCGCTGCCGACATCGCCGTCCAACGGGACGCCGAGGTACACGTTCTCTACGTCATCGACGACCGGGCCTTCCTGACGTTGCAAGACGATATGAAGAGCGAGGTCGTTTCCGAACTCGAAGGCGAGGGTGAGGCGGCCACCGACCGCGCCTCCACGCGACTCAGGGAGGCCGGCATCGACGTCACAGCCGAGATCCGCGAGGGCAATCCCGCTGAGGAAATCCTGAACTACAGCGAGGAGACAGACGCTGATCTGATCACGATGGGGACTCGGCAGGGCGACTACACGAAGAATATGATGGGGAGCGTCTCACAGAAAGTGGTCGCCCGCGCGAACGTGCCGGTGTTGACCACCAACCTCGCCGCCGAGCGGTAGAGTGGTCACTCCTCGGGGTCGAAGTTCAGGGCGGCGGAGTTGATGCAGTAGCGCTTCCCCGTCGGTTCCGGGCCGTCCTCAAAGACGTGTCCGAGGTGGCCGCCGCAGTTTCCACACAGGACTTCCACGCGACGCATCCCGTGACGGGTGTCCGTCTCCGTTTCGACTGCACCCTCGGCGGCGTCGAAGAACGCGGGCCACCCGGACCCGGAGTCGTACTTGGTCTCGCTGTCGAACAGCTCTGCATCACAGCCCGCACATCGGTAGCTGCCGTCGTCCTTCTGATCCAGATAGTCGCCGCTGAACTTCGGCTCGGTGCCCCGCTGGCGCAGGATCTCGTACTCCTCGTCAGTAAGGCGCTCGCGCCATCCCTCTTCGGAATCCGGCAGTTCCGCTTCGTCTTCAGTGGTGGGCTCGTGTGCCATAGCACATCTTGGGACTGGAAAGACAAGAGTCTCGCCCCGGCAGACGGAACCGGACCGCCACCGTCCGCTGCGGAGATTTATATTACATCCCGCGGCCAGTCGGCGTGTGCGGTGACGATCACCCCGCGCCGGGTTGCGAGTGTGCGGCACGTCGGCGCGGGTCCAATGCGAGTGCCGCCTGTTCGCTAACACAGGGTGTCGGCATCGGCGGCCGACCTGCGACTCCTCAGCCGGTCACTCCTCGCTTCGTTCGAGAAGCGACGGGAGGCGGAGGCGACCGAGGTCCTCGGCACTGAAGCCGCCGAGCAACGGTGGTCGGTCTACGGCGTCGGGGACGTCCTCGGGTATCGAGTCGACGGTCAGTGACTCCCGCGAGGGCGACGGATCGTCCACGGACTCGACGAGTTCCGTCCACGTCTCCTCGTCGGTGTCGTGAGGCGATCTGATGTCTTTGACTTTTCGTCGTCCCTCCTCGAAGGCGAGGTCGAGGACGCTCCGCTCGTAGGCGCTCGAAGCGAGTTTCTGGATCCGGGCCCGTTCCTCAGGTCGTTCGTGTCCCAGTTCCGTCGCGACGCCGAGCGAGTACATCCGACGGAGAGCCTCCTCGCCCGACAGCGACGCCCAGTCCACGTCGAAAGCGCGCTCGTACATCGTCAGAAGTCGACGCGACTCGTCGGATCGACGACGAGGCTTTCGTCCTCGAACCGAAGCGAGCGGATGTCACAGTCGATGTCGGTGCCACGCATCTTGACGACCTGGATTCCGCGCGTCATTCCGGTCGCCTCGAGGTAGTTGTGGAAGAACACCACCCCGTGGGCGAGAAAGTGCTCGTCAGCGTACGCGCTGGGGTCAGTCATCTCCGAGATGAGTAGCGTCGTCGCGTCCGAACTCTTCAACGCCGTCAGAAACCGCGTCATCTTCTCGTCGCCATCGGCGAAGAAGAGTTCCAGGAGCATCGTCGAGTCGATGACGAGACGGTCGATGTCGCGCGAGTTAACGAAGCCGACGAGTTTGTCGGTCAACCCCTGAACGCTGGAGGCCATCCCGCCGCCGGAAGACTGGTTCAGGAGCCGCTGTCCCTGCTGACCGGCGAGATTCACGAACCGGAACTGCTCTGACCCCGTCAGCGTCTCGAATCCGAAGTCGTAGTTCGACATATCGTCGATCAGCTCGTCACGGGATTCGTGCATCGTGACGTACAGGCAGTCCTCGCCGTTCCTGAGTCCCTCCGCGATAAACTGCGCCGTGAACGTGGTCTTGCCGCTCCCGGGCGGCCCCGAGAGGACGTACAGTCGTCCCGGGAGAAACCCCCCCTGTATCAGGTGGTCGAAGCCACTTACCCCGCTCGGAATCCGCATACTCCCGGTCGTCCGAGACACCTCATAACGGTTCCGGGCTAATTTTCACTGAGCGTAACGCCAGGAAGTTCGTGGAGATCCCAGAGCGAGTCGAGTTCGTACGTCGGTGTCGCGTCGAGAGTCGCGCTCGTGACGTGCGGTCGGCGAACGAGCGCTGAATCGACGCCCGCCCGTGAAGCCGCGAGGAGGTCGGGTTCGCTGTCGCCGACGAACAGCGCCGAGTCGGCTCCCAGGTCCGACAGCGCACGTTCGAGGTAATGTGGTGCTGGCTTCTTCCGGCGGAGGCTCTCTACCGTCGGCTCCCTGCCGTACGCCGTCTCGAACAGCGGTTCGAGGTCGTAGTGCCGGAGAATCGCGTCGATCGTGGCCTGTTGATTCGTGCTCACGATCCCCAGCGGGCCGCTGAGTGACTCGAGCGCGTCGACGTCGTCGTACCACGGTTTCCCGCCCCGCCGCATCGACGCGACCTGTGCATCGCTCGCGACCCGGTCTCGGGCCGTCCAGAACTCGTGGCTGTCGACGCCGTAGGTCGAGCAGACCCCTGCGAGTCGATCCGGCGTCACCACATAAGAGACCGTTTCGATGGCTTCGTCCGCCGGATCCTCGACCCCGAGGGCGGCAAACGCGTCGGCCGCGGCCTCACTCAGCAGTTCCAGTGGCGACCGTTTCACGAGGACGCCGTCGTTGTCGAATAGCACCGCGTCGTATGCCATAGGCCGTTGTCAGGGATGTTCGATCAAGTATTCACGGACCCGTGATTTTCGGAGAATTCGATCGCGGCCAGTCGGCCCGAACGCTGAAATCCGCCCCGACGAATAGATGTATGTGAGCGATACGGATTCAGCGACCGACAGTGACTCCACGCCGAGCCTCGGCGTCGTTGGGGCCGGTGCGGCCGGTGCCGCGGCGGCGTACGCGCTCCGCGACGCCGACGTCGACGTGACGATCCTCGAAAAGAGCGGCGGCGTCTGTGGGCGCGCAGCGACCCGGCGACGGGACGGCTGCTACTATGACCACGGGGCGAACTACGTGAAAGAGGTCGACGAGCGGACGACGTCGCTCCTGGCGGAACTCGGGACCGACGGCCTCGTCGAGATCGACGAACCGGTCTGGACGTTCGACGGGGCGGGCGAGATCACGCCCGGTGACGGCCGGGACTCGACGAAGCGCACCTGGTCGGAGGGGATCACCCAACTCGCCAAGCGACTGCTCAATCACGCCGACGCGACGCTCCACGGTCGGACCCGAATCGAATCTATCGACGCGGGCGAGACGTGGACCCTCACCGACACCGATGGAGAAGACTACGGCCCCTTCGACGCGCTCCTCGTGACGCCGCCGGCACCGCAGACGGCCGACCTCCTGCGTGCGACCGACTGGGACGACGAGCGGCGCTCGGCGCTGCTCGACGCGGTCGATGCAGTCTCTTACCGGACGATCAGGACGGTCGTACTGCACTATCCCTTCCGCGAATCGTACCCCTGGTACGGGCTGGTCAACCCCGATTACGAACACGCAATCGGCTGGCTGTCCCGCGAGGAGTGCAAGCCGGGACACGTCCCCGACGACGAGAGCCTGCTGATCGTTCAGATGAGCCCCGACTGGTCGGCGGAGACGTACGACGAGAGCCTCGAAACGATCCAGTCGGAGGTCTGCGACAGCGTGGCGACCCTCCTGGACGACGACCGGTATCGCGACCCCGACTGGGCCGACGATCAGGGATGGCGGTACGCGCTGCCCGACGGGGCTGCCGACGCGGATCCGATCCGGGCAGCCGAGGACGACGGACTCTACGTCGCTGGCGACTGGGTCGTCGGCGAGGGCCGGGTTCCGGCGGCACTCTGGAACGGATACGAGGCGGGAGAGCGACTGCGAACAGCGCTAAAATGAGTCGTTAAGCGGCTGTACTGTACCGATCCGTTGCAGACAGGCTTTACTACAGTCAAGTCCAATCCACTCTCGTGTCGCTGACCGTGAGACTCGACCCCCACGTCCACTCCGAGGCCTCCTACGACGGCCACGACCCCGTCGAACTCCTTCTCGAGCAGGCCGCCGAGATCGGACTGGACGCCGTCACCGTGACAGATCACGACGTCATCCACGAGTCAGTCAGGGCCGCGAAGTTAGCCCCGAAGTACGGACTCGTCGGGATTCCGGGCGTCGAGGTGTCGACTGCCGACGGTCACCTGCTCGCGCTGGGGATCAGGGAGATGCCGCCACACCGCGAGTCGATGGCGGACACCGCCGCCTGGGTACGCGACCGCGGCGGCGTCGCCATCGTGCCGCACCCCTTCCAGCGGAGTCGCCACGGCGTCCGCAAACGACAACTCCGCGGCGTCGAACCCGACGCCATCGAAGTGTACAACTCTTGGGCGTTCACCGGGTGGAAAAACCGCCGTGCCCGCCGGTATGCGAATGCGTACGGCTACCCTGGTGTCGCCGGTAGCGACGCGCACAAGGTCGGATACGTCGGCCGCGCGTACACTGAGATCGAGATCGACGGCGTTGGCCGCGACGAACTGACGACAGAGGTCGTTCTGAACGCAATTTGCCACGGCGCGACGCGAGTCGAAGGCCAGCGGACACCGATCCCCACCTCGGCCCGTCACTACGCCGGAGCGGGCGTCAGAAAGAGCGGCCTCTACGCTCGCTACGGTGCGTACCGCGGCGGTTCGCTGGCGAAAACGGGTGCTGTCGGTGCCGCGCGGATGCTCTACCGCCTCTCGCCGCTGTCTGGCTGATCGACTGGACGGTCTGAGCGTCCGTCTCAGACGTAGTCGATGCCGTCCCAGGTCGGGCCGCCGCCGTGCCACTGGTGGTTGGTCGGGCCGCCCAGCGACTCCTCTTGCCACTCGATCGGCTCCCAGTCGGGTTCGAAGTTCAGGTAGCCCGGCCCGGCGAACAGTTCGAGGCGGAGATTGCTCGCGGGATCTTTGACGTACATACAGGCTGCACGCGTGATAGCGTGCATCGCGGGCCCGTTGCTGCGGTTGTTAATCTCGATACCGTGCTCGCTGCAGATGTCTGCGGCCGTCCAGAGGTCCTGCAGACTGTCGAGATGGTACGCAACGTGGTGGAACTGCGTCGGATCGTCGGGCGCTTCTCGGTGGATCGCGATGTCGTGCGGCAGCGGTGTGACGGCGTACCAGAAGCCCCAGTGCTCACCGTCTTTGTCCGTGTACCGCTCGTTGAGTTGGAAGTGCATCTTCTCGCGAAGCCACTCGTCGTGATCGAACGCCTTCTGTCCGGGGTCGTTCACGTGGATATGGTCGATCCGGCGAGGCGCGATCCGGTTCGCCACCGACTCGCTGTAGTTGCGGTTGAGGAGGCCGGAGCGCTTGTCCTCCGGCGCACGGGGCTTCTCGACGTCCCAGTAGAACTCGTATTCGTGACCGAACTTGTTGACGCGGATGGCGTCGCCGATGCCGTTCTCCGTTCCCGCCTGCACGTGGGTGACTTCCTCGCCCTCGTCTCTTAGTTGTGCTTCGAGATCGTGGAGTGCTTCCTCGCTCTCGGTGCGGAACGCGAAGTGATCGATGCCGGTCTGGCCGCTCTCAGTCAGGCTCAGGGTGTGGTGCTCCCAGTCGCGCATCCCGCGGAGATAGGCCGTGTCACCGTCGCGTTCGGTGATCTGAAAGCCCATCACCTCGTTGAAAAACCACACCGATTCGTCGAGATCTGGCGTGTGCGCAGCGACGTGTCCAAGTTTGGCAACAGGTGATTGTCGTCGTTTCATAGCTGATATTCTTGGGTGAGTTCCCGGAGCGAACTCTACCGGATGATTGCTGTTTCTCTGGTATAATGGTTATAGAAACGTCGCAAGTGTGGTGGGTGTGTTTTGTCCAGAAGCCGCTACTTCGAGCGATCGATCGTCGATGATGTCGTCTGTAACGACCGTGAGCGACATCCGCGTCGAGGTGGCTGTCGGATTCCCGCCGGACTGCCCGGCAGTGCAGGCGTCTGTGGCGACAGAACTGGGCATCGCGCTCTCGACGCACTCGGAATCTCTCGCGGCTGCATAGCGACCGCTTCTGGTAGAGATTCTCGCGTAACGCTGTGTTACGTCTCGGTCTCTGCGGTCACGAGGTCGTCGTACTGTGCACCGGTCTGTTTCAGCGTCTCTGTCGAGTAGAGGCGCTCGTGCTCGAAGGGGAGGTGGTCCGCCGCGAGTTCGTCGATTTTGGCGTCGACGGCGTCGCTCTCGCGACCGTGGATCATCGTGAAGAGGTTGTACGACCAGTCCTGCTCGGGGCGTCGCGGCCGGTGGTAACACAGCGTTACGAACGGAAGTTCGCCGACCGCTTCCCCCCGTTCGTCGAGGTCTTCGTCCGGGACGTCCCAAACCACCATACAGTTGGCGTCGAACCCGGTCACGATGTGATTGACAACGCAGCCGACCCGCTTGATACATCCGTCGGTACGCAGGCGTTCGACGGCCGCGACGACTTCGTCAACGTCGGCGTCGATGGCCGCGGCGATGTCCCGATATGGGGTCGCAGAGAGCGGAAAACCGGCCTGGATTTCGGTCAGGAGCGCGGCGTCGAGCGCCGAGAGATCACCCACGGCGGCTTCCGAGATCCGGGTCGCCGAGGCGTCGGTCGCGGCCACGCTCTCCCGGGCGAAGGCGTCGTCGTTGACGACCGGGAACTCCAGGTCGATGTAGTAGTCCGTGAGCATCGGGAGGTTCAGGACCGTACAGCCGGTCCGCGTCTCGATCTCGTCGAGAATCGCGTCACGTTTCTGCTGTGAGGCCGCGGTGACGACGAACCACAGATTCCACGAGTGGTCGCGTCGGTAGTTGTGGTTCACCTGCCGATAACTGTTGATCACCTCGACCACGCTCGAGAAGCGTTCCTCGGGCGCTGAAACCGCCGCGAGCGTCGAACTGCCGATCACGGGAGGATTCAGGACCGCCCCGAAACGCCGGAAGATACCGCGCTCGCGGAGTCGTCGGACCCGATCGAGCGCTTCGGACTCGTCGATGCCGAGTTGCCCGCCGACAACGCGGAAAGGTCGTTCGACCACCGGAAACCCGCTCTGGTAGCCGTCGATCAACGCCGCGTCGATCTCGTCGAGGTCGGCACGCCAGTCCTCGTCGAGTACACTCATTACCGCGGTTTCGGTCCCGACGAACCTACCTATTTCGGCTCAGCCCGGGGCGAACAAGCGAACCGTCCCGATCTGGTCAACTCGACTTGGCGGGAATCGAACGGGTGACTTTTGCTACTCGATTCCGTACAAATTACTATGGCGCAAGCGACGGAGCCCACCGAATTCGGGGAGTGGCCGTTGAAGCGATTGATGACTGAAGTCGTCGGCTCGGGCGTCAAGTCCGCAGAGGATATGACGCGCGAGCAGGCGACCGACGCGATGGAACGGATCCTCGCCGGTGAGCCCGACCCGACGACGCTCGGCGCGTTTTGGCTCGCGAACCGCTGGAAGCACAACAACGCCGAAGAACTCGCCGCCTACACTGACGTGATCGCCGAAGACGTCGTCTACGCCGAACCCGACGTCGATCCCGTCGACTGCGGCGCGAACTACGACGGCAAGGGCGACACCGCCATCCTGGGCGCGGCGGCGGGCATCGTCGCCGCCGGCGCGGGCACGCCGGTCGTCACGCACTCCGGAGACCGTGTGCCGACGCAGAAACAAGACGTCTACAAGCACGTCCTCGACGAACTCGGCGTTCGAACTGAACTCGTCCCGAACGAGAGCGCCGAGATGGTCGACGAGACGGGTTTTGGATTCTACTACCAGCCCGAGTTCGCACCGCGCATTAACGAGCTGTGGGATCGCCGCGATCAGATGGGCGTCCGCACGTTCGTCAACACCGTCGAGACGCTCGCGAACCCGGCGAAGGCCGACGTGCACCTCGGGTCGTTCTACCACCTCGCGTTCGCGAAGAAAGTCACCAGCACCTTCGAGCAGATGGCGTCGCAGAGCCCCCATCGAGTCGTGATGTTCCAGGGAATGGAAGGCTACGACGACATTCGTCCGGGGTACACGAAGGTCGGTGAATGGACCGACGGCGAGTTCCAGGACTACGAGATCGAGACGCCGGAGTACGGGATGGACTTCGAGTACGAGGATCTGGCGGTCGACCCCGACGACGTGGCCGGCGACTCGGCTCGGCTGACCGAGGAGATCATCGCGGGCGAGCGCGAGGACCACTTCGCGGACGCTGTGGCGCTCAACGCGGCTTTCCGGATCTACGCCCGAGATGACGCCGATACACTCGACGAGGGGCTCGAACTAGCACGCGAGAGCATCGAGTCCGGTGCGGCAGACGCCGTTCTCGAACAACTGCGAGACTTCTGAACGCGGCGGTCGCCGGCCCCGCAACGTTCGGGGTCTTCACCAGCCGACTCCCGTCAGGGGTTTCTCCGCGGCGACCGGGAATGTCGATATGAGCGCGAGCGAGCAGACCGCCAGAGAGCGTCTCCACGAGTATTACGCAGCGCTGCGGAACGGAGAGCCGCTGTATCCGTTCTTCGTCGAGGACCCAGCAATCGTAAAGTACGGGATCACCGAGAAACTGACCGGCTACGCGGAAGTTGAGGCGGGCTTACGCGCACAGTCCGCTTCGACGGCAGCCTGGTCAGTAGAAAGTCACGACCTGCGCGTGACCGAACGCGACGAGTACGCGTGGTTCGCTGACGACGTGCGGATGGCTTGGACGGACACGGAGCGCGACCGCACGTACGACTTCGAGAGTCGGTGGAGCGGGACGCTCGAACGACGTACGCCCGACAGCGAGGCTGAACAGTGGCTGTTCGTCGGAATGCACGTGAGTGCAGTTCCCGACACCGACCTCGCGGAGTGACAACCGCCGAGAACAGACGGACCACCGTGTAGCCATCTATTTGCGTCAGTGTCGTCTCAGCGTGCCGAGAGGACACCGTTTTGTATCAGTCGACCCACCAGAGGCCTATGGTCGATGATTCCGAACTCGACAATCCCGAGAATCCTGTGGTAACGCTTTCGACGACGAACGGCGACATCACGCTGGAACTGTTCGAACAGCGGGCTCCGCGCACGGTCGAGAACTTCGTCGGCCTCGCCACGGGCGAAAAAGAGTGGAGCGACCCAGAGACGGGCGAGACGCGCACCGACTCCCTCTACGAGGGGACGATCTTCCACCGCATCATCGACGACTTCATGATTCAGGGCGGCGACCCTGAGGGAACCGGTCGCGGCGGCCCGGGCTACACCTTCGACGACGAGTTCCACGAGGATCTGAACCACGACGGGGCGGGGAAACTCTCGATGGCGAACCGCGGTCCCAACACGAACGGGTCGCAGTTCTTCATCACGCTGGGCGCACAGCCGCACCTCGATGGCCGTCACGCGGTCTTCGGCCAGGTCGTCGAAGGGATGGACATCGTTGAGGAAATCGGCGACGTACCGACTGACAGCGACGACAAACCCCTGAAAGACATCGAGGTCGAAGCAGTCGACGTCGACGAGTAACACGGCTTCGGCGGTCGGTCAGGGAGCGCCGTCCGATCACGCGCCGGCCGGTCGATTACACTTTCACCCTGCTCCCGAACCCTTCTTAACCGTCCGTGCGGAACAACTCCGCAGAGAATGACGTCTATCCAGTCGACGCTCGGCGAAGAAGAGGGAGGTGGGATCGCCGAGGAGCTGGCCGAGGGCCAGCGCGCGATCTCCATCGCCGAGTTCTTCGAGAAGAACAAGCATATGCTCGGCTTCGACTCGGGCGCACGCGGGCTCGTCACCGCCGTCAAGGAAGCGGTCGACAACGCCCTCGACGCCACCGAGGAGGCCGGGATCAAGCCCGACATCTCCATCGAAATCCGGGAATCCGGCGACTACTACACGCTGATCGTTGAGGACAACGGGCCGGGGATCACCCGCGAACAGATTCCGAAAGTCTTCGGGAAACTGCTGTATGGGTCACGGTTCCACGCCCGCGAGCAGAGCCGTGGACAGCAGGGAATCGGTATCTCTGCGGCAGTGCTGTACTCACAACTCACGTCGGGGAAATCCGCCAAGATCACGTCCAGAACCCAGCGTTCGGAGCGCGCCCAGTACTTCGAGTTGATCATCGACACCGACACCAACGAGCCGGAGATTCAGGTCGACGAGGAGCGCGCGCCGGGCGAGTCGGAACTCTCGCCCACCCACGGGACGCGTATCGAGATGGAGATGGAGGCGAATATGCGCGCCCGTCAGCAACTCCACGACTACGTCAAGCACACTGCGGTCGTCAATCCCCACGCGCGACTCGTGCTCGACGAACCGGGACTCGACGAGCCGCGTCGGTACGAACGCGTCGAGGGTGCGTCGCTGCCGGCCGAAACGGAGGAGATCCGTCCGCACCCCCACGGGGTCGAACTGGGCACGCTGCTGAAGATGCTGACGGCGACCGAGTCGTACTCGGTGTCGGGATTCCTTCAGGAGGAGTTCACCCGCGTCGGGTCGAAGACCGCTCAGAAAGTGCTGAACAACTTCCGGGATCGGCACTTCGGTCGCGAGATGGGCTGGAGCGCCCCGCGAAGTTCCGACGTCGACATCGAATCCGCGGTCGAGGACGCCGTCGCCAACAAGGGCGCGGCGGCGACCGCGACGTTCGCCGAACGGGTCGCGGACACGCTCGAATCCCGCGACCGGACGACACACGCGGAGTTGGCCGAAATCGTCGATACGGTCGCCGAAGACGTCGCAGACGAGTTCGAGACGACCTTCGGCGAGACGGTCCGCGAGAATGCCGTCGAGGCGGGGTGGGACGCGCTGACGACCGATCTCGTCTCCGACCTCTACGCCCTCGTCGACGACGCGACGAGTACACGGAAGAACGACGCAACGATTTCGGGCATCGCCGAACGACTGGCGGACAAGTTCCGCGACGGTGACCCACAGCACCGAGCGACGCGCGACACCGTGGCAGACTACGTCGATCGATCGGCGGAGTTCGTCGTCTCCGAGACCGTCTCTTTCGGTGACACCGCCCGCGAGAACGTCGTCGGCGCGCTGTGGACGGCGATGCGGACCGTCCCCGACGACGTGCCGAAGGTCCGGACCGTCGCCGACGACCGCGACATCTCCTCCGAACTGCTGGAGGCGATGCGCGAGACCGACATCCTCGCGCCACCGACGAACTGCCTCTCGCCGATCACGGCCGAACTCGTAGAAGCCGGCTTGAAAAAGGAGTTCGACGCCGACTTCTATGCCGCCGCGTCGCGCGACGCGGAAGTACACGGTGGCGACCCGTTCGTCGTCGAGGCTGGGATTGCCTACGGCGGCGAACTCACGGACGGGACGGTCGATCTACTGCGGTTCGCCAACCGCGTGCCGCTGGTCTATCAGCGCGGCGCGTGTGCGACGACCGACGTCGTGAAGCAGATCGGCTGGCGCAACTACGGCCTCGACCAGCCGGGGGGGTCGGGGATGCCGAACGGTCCGGCAGTGGTGACAATCCACGTGGCCTCGACGAACGTGCCGTTCACGAGCGAGTCGAAAGACGCCATCGCGAACATCCCCGCCATCGAGGACGAGATCGAACTGGCGATCAGAGAGGCCGCACGGGAACTCAAATCGTATCTGAACAAGCGACGTTCGATGCAGAAGCGGCGGAAGAAACAGGATGTCCTCGGGACGATCCTACCGGAGATGGCCGACAAACTCTCGGAGGTGACGGGACGACCCCGGCCCAACATCGACGGTGCGCTCGCGCGGATTATGAACAACGTCAGCGTCGAACGCGAGGTCGACGGCGACAGCGTGACGCTCGTCGTCGAGAACCACTCCGACCGGGCTGAAAATCCCGAGATCACCGACATCGTCTCCGCCACGCCCGCTGACCTCCCGGACGGGGTGAGCGTCGTCGATCTGGACGGCGAGTGGTTCATCTCCTGGGAGCCGTCGATTCCGGCGGGCGAGACGGCCGAACTCACTTACAGCGTGAGCGACGACGCGGAATTCGACGTCAACGTCGACGGCATCGAGACAGAGAAACTGACGATCAACGCCTGATATGAGCACGAAACAGGACGACGAACTCGCACAAGAGCGCCTCGTCGAACTCGCTGCAGAGTTCTACGACCAGTTTGCGTCGGGCGAGGTACCACATATGGACATCCCCACGCGGACGAAATCAAACATCGTCTTCGACGAAGACTCGAAGGTGTGGGTCTACGGAGACCGGACCTCCACGCGGTCCGCAAACAGCGTCCGCGGGGCACGGAAACTCCTCAAAGCCGCCTACGCTATCGAGTTCTTAGTGAATCAACTCGAAGAGAGCCGCTCGTCCACGCTGCGTGAACTGTACTACCTCTCCGAGTCGTGGGACAACGAGGAGGCGCAGTTCAACAGTCAGGACGAGTCGAACCAACTGATCGAGGATCTGGAGATCGTCTCGAAGGTCACCCGCGAGGACTTCCATATGCGCCCCGAGGAGTCCGGCGCGACGCTGATGGGTCCGCTGGAACTCCGCGAACAGACGCGCCGGGGCGAGCGGGAGATCCACTGCCAGAAGGACGTCGGTGAGGGCGGGTATCAGATCCCGAACAACCCCGACACGATCGACTTTCTGGATCACACCATCGACTTCGTTCTCTGCGTCGAGACGGGTGGGATGCGCGATCGACTGGTCGAGAACGGCTTCGACGAGGAGTACAACTGTCTGGTCGTCCACCTGAAAGGACAGCCGGCCCGCGCGACGCGCCGGATCACGAAGCGATTGCACGACGAACTCGACCTACCGGTCGTGGTCTTTACTGACGGCGATCCGTGGTCGTATCGGATCTACGGCTCAGTCGCCTACGGATCGATCAAGTCCGCACATCTCTCGGAGTACCTTGCGACACCGGAGGCCCGCTTTGTGGGCATCCAGCCCGAGGACATCGTCGAGTATGATCTCCCGACGGATCCGCTGGCGGACTCCGACGTCAACGCGCTCGAATCAGAACTGGAGGATCCCCGGTTCCAGACGGACTACTGGACCGAGCAGATCGAACTCCAGTTGGATCTCGAAAAAAAGGCCGAACAACAGGCGCTCGCCTCGCGCGGTCTTGATTTTGTCACTGACACCTATCTTCCGGAGCGACTCTCGTCAATGGACGTCGTCTAATCTATCGGTATTCTGGGGGAGAGACTATAGGAGCGTTTGCAACTTATTGCATAGCCGATTGCACGCAGTCGTGCGATCGAGCGAGCGAAGACTTGCAAACGCTCCTATAACTCCAGCCGCGGTGATGGGTCAGATATGAGCACAGCCGAAGAGACGGTTCGTGTCCAACTTGTCGAGCGAACGTACGCCGCCGCCGAACAGAATTTGATTATTCTCACGTATGCGACGCCCAGCGGCGACCGCTGTTTCAGAAAAGAGCGGGCACTGACCTCCTTCAGCGACGTCAGAGACACCACCGCCGCCGTCGAGGCCGATCCGGAGAACATCGGCGTCGTCCGGGACTCCGAGCGACGCTCGCAGCTCGGGACCGAAGCGCAGCAAATGCGGACACAACACGACTCCGACGATGTGGTCTGAGACCGATCAGTACGTATTTATCAGATTTGATTTTCGGCACCTATGTTTTTTTATACTGTGACATCGAGTACCTGATATGAGCAGTTCGCCACGAACCAGCACAACGCCGAACCGAGTCGATTCGGATCCGGTCGCGACCTACGCTCGCACCGGGAACGAAGATGGCGCGAACGCCATCGTCGCAGCCTTCTCTGAAGGACCGCTAAATGGGATTTCGACTGAGGACAGTACACTCTACGAGTGGATCGATCCGGATGCAGTCGACTCCCTGCTCGAGTCTGCCAGCAGCGAAGTGAAACTCTCGACGACCATCTGGGATCACCCCGTCGTCATCACCCGCGACGCCGTCGAGATTTACGCGCAGACCGACCTCTGAGTCCGGCAAGGACCACGGTTCGGCCCACGTATCTGCTCTCTTTTCACTTTTCGACGAAACAGCCACGCAGCCCCGAGCGAGGCTACTGCAACCGTTCGACCCGTTCCAGCGTGTCGGCGTCTGCAGGCTGTTTGTCGTCGCGTACCTCGACGAATCGAGGAAAGCGGAGGGCGTAACCCGACGAGTACGTCGGTGACCGCTGGATCTCCTCGTACCCGACCTCGAAGACGACCGCCGGTTCGACCGAAACGGTCTGACCGTCCTCGTGTTCGATATGTGGCCTGAGCCGCTCGGTCAGCGATTCGAGGCGTTCGTCGGTGATGCCCGTCGCCACCTTCCCAAGCGTTGCATACGTGTCAGCGTCACTTGCGGTCGAGTTTCCGACTCGCGCCGAGACGAGAAACGTCCCGAGTAGATTCGCACGCCGTCCTTCGCCCCACTCGGCACCCGTGACGACGAGATCGAGCGTCTCCACGTCCGGCTTGCGCTTCAGCCAGTTTTGGCCGCGCTTGCCCGGATCGTACGTCGATGCTGGGTCCTTGAGCATAATCCCCTCGTGGCCGGCTTCGAGGGCTGCGTTTTCGACGGTAGCGACCTCCTCGGGGTCGTCTGAGACGACGATCTTTGAGACGGCGTTGCTGTCGCCCAGTAGTTCCTCGAGACGGCTGTGTCGCTCCATCAGCCGCGCATCCAGGAGATCCTCGCCGCCTGCGTGCAGACAATCGAACGCACGCAGCTCGACGCGCACCTCGTCGCGCATCTGCTCGACGTCGTACTTCCGGCGGAACCGCCGAAGCACCTCCTGAAACGGCAGCGGTGACCCCGACTCGTCGACGGCGACGACCTCTCCGTCCAGGACGGCCGGGCAGTCGAGTTTCCGGTCGATGAACTCGACGACCTCCGGGAGCGGACCGGTGACGTCGTCCATATTTCTGGAAAACAGCGCGGTGGACTCGCCGTCGTAGTGGACCTGCACGCGCGCTCCATCGAACTTGGTCTCGACGGCGGCCTCCCCCCACGCGTCGATTGCCTCGGTGGCGGTGCCCGTCTGCGCTAGCATCGCCTGAACTGGCCGACCGACCTCCAAGCCGATTGCTTCCAGACCCTGGTTTCCCTCCTCGCGGGCAACCTCCGCGACCATCCCATAATCGTTCGAGACTTGCAATGCGCGCTCGACGGCGGCGACGGTCGCATCTGCTGGCGCGGTGACACCGTCCCATTCGTCCCCATCGTGCGCTGCCGTATCGTCACCCTCGGCTTCCCCTCCCGTTTCGGATGGCGCTCCTTCGTCCAGCGGTTCGTCGTCGAGAAAGGCTCTGGCGACGGCGTCCCGGACCGTTCCTTCTCCGACCCCGATCCGCATCTCCCCGAGGACGAGGCGGGCGAGGAATTTCGCTTCGGCCGCCGATGATCGATTGAACAGACCGAACAGCGTATCGAGTCGTCTCCGCTCGCTCCCGTCGCCGGTGATCGTGGCGACCTCCCGGAGTCGCTCGTCGACCTCGGCCACGGTGAGCGCGTCGTGGCCGCCTCCCGCGAACGCTCCGAGTCCGCGCTGGCCGCCGAAATCGTAGGTGGCAGCGACTGCACCGATCTCGCCGACGTCTGCGAGTTGCGATTCGACGTCGTCCGCGGTGACGTTCTGGCCCGCTGCGCGGGCAATCGCCTCGTGGAGGAGCGCCGGACCGATGTGGAGCGTGGTCGAGTCCCACGCCGGGTACACTCGACCCTGGAGGAACCGAACGACAGTCGGGAGTTCCGCGTCAGCGTCTTCGAGGAGCGTCGCGACCAGATCCATCGTCGCAAGGTCGCCCGGTTCAGATTCCATCTCGGCGGCGCGCTCGGCGAACGCTGCGAACTGCATTGGCAGTCAGTTTCGTCGCGGCCGATAAGAGTTCGCCGACTCGGTGTCGACCGAGCGCGGGTGAAGCCGTCGGATTGAAGCCCTCGCATCGCCCACGGTGGGCTATGACGGAGGAGCTGGCGGCCGATGTGCGCGACGCGCTCGCCGTCGACCCCGAGGAGTTCGAGGCGCAGGCTCGGACGGACGCTGAGGTCGTGAAAACAGAACTTCGGGACGGGACCTTCGACAACCACCAGTCGATCGTCGGTCTCGAGTACGAGTTCTACGCCGTCGGTGACGGCCGGTGGGCCGCGTCCCACGAGGCCGACGAGTACGGGCTGATGCGCGTCCCACGCCGGCTACTCGAACTGATCGGGTTCGAGAAGGAGCTCGGCCTCCACAACGCGGAGATGACCACGAGCCCACAGCCGCTGAACTCAGACGGGCTCCGGGCGCAAGAGTCGGAAGTCCGCGCCAGACTCGCGGCGGCGATGGACTGTACCGCCGCGGAGGGGATGCGACTTGTGAGCGACGGGCTGTGGACGATACCGCCGACGGGCGAGACTGCGCGCGAGTACCTCACTCGCAGCGTTGAGGCCGAGGGCGTTCGAATCGCGACAAATATGAGCGGATCCGTCCGGTATCACACGATGGCCAACGGGCCGAACGCGGCCGAGGAGATGACGCTCAACGCGCCGAACGTGACGCTGTCGGCCGACACAGTGATGCCGGAGTCGCTCATCACCTCAATCCAGCCGCACTATCAGGTCGCACAGGCGGAGGATCTTCCGACGCTGTTCAACTACGCGCTCAGGGTCGCTGGGCCGCTCTTGGCACTCGGCGCTAATTCCCCATTCTTCCCGCCGGACCTCTACGACGACGTCGGGGCACAGAAGATCCTCGCCGAGGGCTACGACGAGCACCGTATCGCCGTCTTCGAATCAGTGCTGAACAGCGGAGACGCACAGAAGGTCCAGTTCCCCGAAGATCTGGAGACGATCACCCAGGCGGTCGATAGAGTCGCCAACGACGACACGATGGTGCCGATGCCGGTCTCGGAAGGCAAACGCTTCGATGACCAGTTCGCGACGCTCAGACGGAAACACGGCACGTACTGGCGGTGGGTGCGCCCGGTTTTCGACGGGGCCTGCCGCTCCGATGCGAACGCGCGCATCGAGTTCAGGCCGATCGCGGCCCAGCCCACCGTCCGCGACTCGATCGCTTTCCAGGCCACGTTCGCCGGACTGATGGAGAGTCTCCCGCAGCGCCGTCACCCCGCAAGTGACCAGCCGTGGTCGACCGCGCGAGGTAACTTCTACGACGCGATGCGCGACGGACTCGACAGCCGCCAGCGGTGGATCTGCAACGACGGCGTCGAGACGATAGCGACCGAGGAGGTGTACGAGGACATCTTCGCACACGCGGTGGACGGACTCACGGCCGCAGGGCTGTCCGAGGCAGAGGCCGAAACGTACGTGCAACCGCTACGCGCGCGAGTCGAAAACGGCATCACGCCGGCGGACTGGAAGACCTCGCGGGTCAGAGAGTATCTGGCCGACGGCGACTCGTTCGCCGACGCAATCACTTCGATGCAGCGCGACTACGTCCGCGCACAGCGAGAAACGCTTCTCGACGGCTCGTTCGCGGACTGGCTCTGAATCGAATTCGACGCAGCATCGGTCGATAATTCCCACTACCGACATCCCGAAGACACTCAGGGATGATTGCACCGTCGCCGTGCAAGGGGTACCGCCTCGCGAATTGCGTTCGCTCAGGCGCTTCGAGAGACGCCGATAGCGACGTGTCGGACGATCCGAGCGCGGAGAATGGTGCGAGACCGTCTACAGGACTTCGGCGAAGTCCTTGTGCCGGGTGATGTCGACGCCGTCCTCGGTGACGACGCAAACGTTGATGCCGTTGCCGGAGGCGAGGTCTCGCTCGACGGCGCTCTTGATCGCACGGGCGGCGACGGATTCGGCTTCTTCGAGTGAGAGTTCCTCGTTGTATTCCTGTTCGAGGACACCGAGCGCGTACTGGCTCCCGGAGCCGGTGACGGTGTACTCCTCCTCGAGGATCGATCCAGCGGGGTCGATGCTGTAGATGTGCGGGCCCTCGTCGTCGACGCCGCCTAGGATCGGCTGGACGATGTAGAACGCGCCCGAGCGGAGGAAGTTCCCCATCAGCGTGGAGAGCGCCTGCATACTCATATCCTCTCCGCGGCGGGCCTCGTACAGACGGACCTCTGCGCGGATCGAACTGATGAGCGACTGCGCGGCCGACACTGAGCCGGCGATGGTCAGCGCGCCGCGCGGGTGAATTTCCTCAACCTTCTGGACGTCCTTCGAGGAGACCATCCGACCGAGGCTCGCGCGCATATCGGTCGCCAGCACGACTCCCTCTTCGGTCTTCAGACCCACGGTCGTCGTTCCCGTTTTGGTTTCTTTGTCGCCCATCTGCTGGGCACGCTGTTCAGCGTTGGAGAACTCTCCGAGTTCCGGCGAGAAGACGTCCGAGTGCTCGCCGTTCAGCGAATCGAGATTCGAAACGTCGTCGCTCGTAGGAGTACGCATTACCCGAAATTAACACCCGTCGCTGATAAATGCCACCCTTCCCCCTGCTGTTGCCCGTTCCGTTTGGTTGGTTACAGGCTGGTCTATTCTTGACGCTGAGCGGTCCAGCGGCTACGGAACTTCGAGTAACTGAGAAGCGGTGCGGCTGATTCGTTTTACTGGCTGCTGGCTTCGTCCGCGCGCTCGTAGGTTCGCTCGGCGGATTCGATGAGCGGGCGTACTGTCAGGGTAAGTCCAAGTCGGTGCGCGGCCAGCGCGATCGGCATCGCCAGGATCCCGAGGAGCAGCGTCGTCTGGTACAGCAGGAACGCGATCCCTCGGTGGAACTCTGTCATCATCAGCGTAACTCCCTCCCAGTAGGCTGTGTATATAAATCTTCCCCGACGGAGCCGACATCGATGTCAACGCTGTACAGCGGTTACACGTGTCGGGTCAGACTCCGCAGTTTTCTGCGCTACGCCTCGCCCGGACCCGTACGAATGCGGTCAACTCCGCTGTTCGTCGGCATAAGTTATGCGCACTATTGCAGTCGCGTACGCGACGCTCGGCGGCCGAACGGTGAGAAATCGGTGACACGGACTCGCAACCCGACAGACGAACCACAAGACACGAAACCCCGCGGCACGAGTTCGTGGTATGAGCAACTACCTCGTCGCGATGGAAGCCGCGTGGCTGGTTCGCGACGTCGAAGACGTCGACGACGCAATCGGCGTCGCCGTCAGTGAAGCCGGGAAGCGACTCAACGACAGAGACAAGGAGTACGTCGAGGTCGAAGTCGGCGCGACGCCGTGTCCTGCCTGCGGCGAACCGTTCGACTCCGCGTTCATTGCCGCTAACACCGCCCTCGTCGGCCTCCTGCTCGAGATCGACGTGTTCAACGCGGACAGTGAGGAACACGCCTCTCGTATCGCCAAAAGCGAAGTCGGCGGCGCGCTCCGCGATGTCCCGCTCTCGGTCATCGACATCGTCGAAACCGAAGCCGACGCTGGCGATCGCGACGAGTAGGCTGACTACTCACGCGAGGTCTCTGGAGCCACCCGATCACCCCGAAACACTTTCCTATAACTTCGGGTAATTAGGCATATGGACCTCCCGACTCCACAGGATCTGCGTCAACGACGCACCAATCTGGATCTGACGCAGAGCCGACTCGCCGAGATGGCTGAGGTGTCACAGCCCCTCATCGCCCGCATCGAGGGCGGCGACGTCGATCCGCGGCTCTCGACGCTCCGGCGGATCGTCAACGCCCTCGAGGAGGCGGAGGGAAGCGTCGTCCGCGCGGCGGATCTGATGAACGAGACCGTGGTGAGCGTCGCGCCCGACGATTCTGTCCGTTTCGCCCGGGACGTGATGCTCGACGAGGGCTTCTCACAGTTACCGGTCATCCGCGACGGTCGGCCCGTGGGCATCATCTCCAACAGCGACATCCGGCACGTACAAGAGCAAGACGACGTGGGGACGCTGCCCGTGGCGGACGTGATGCGCGAGTCGGTCACGACGGCAGAGCCATCGGCGACGCTCGAAGAGATCGACGCGGCGTTAGATCACCACTCGGCGGTGCTCGTCGTCGAGGGCGGTGAGACCGTCGGTATCGTCACCGAAGCCGACGTAGCCGCGCACCTCTGAGAACCCGCCAGCGCGCCCGACGCTTGCTCAGAGTTCGAGTCCGCGGATCGACACGCCGCTCCCGGCTTCGACGCGGCCGATCACGCGACCGTCGGTGGCTTCAGCGAGCGCATCTGCGTCGTCGGGTGCGAGCGCACAGACGAAACCAGTCCCCATATTGAACGTCCGGTGCATCTCCTCGTCGGCGACGCTCCCCTCCTGCTGGACGAACTCGAACACCGGGTGTGGCTCGAACGCGTTCTCCACCACGTACCGGTGGTCGCCGAGTCGTTCGAGGTTGGTCCAGCCGCCGCCAGTGACGTGTGCCGCCGCGCGGACGTCGTGAGCGCGCATCGGATCGAGCAGGTGCGTGTAGAGCCGGGTCGGTTCGAGAAGCGCCTCCCCGAGGGTGTCGTACCCGTCAAACGGGTAAGGATCGGTGTAGTCGTGTTCGCGCGTAACCGCCGTTCGCGCGAGCGTCAGACCGTTCGAGTGGATTCCCGAAGACCGGAAGCCGACGAGAGCGTCGCCTGGTTCGGCTTCGCCCGGAAAGATCGCATCCTTGGCAGCCAGTCCCGCACAGGTGCCTGCGAGGTCGAGGCCGGTGACGACCTCCGGCATCACGGCTGTTTCGCCCCCCACGAGTTCGAGGTCGGCCTCCGTGGCGCCCGCGCTGAGTCCCTGTCCGATCTGCTCGGCGAAGATGTCGTCGGGTTCGTCGATCGCAAGGTAGTCCACGAACGCGACCGGTCGGACGCCCGCGGCGACGAGGTCGTTCGTGTTCATCGCGATGCAGTCGATTCCGACCGTGGAGTAGTCCGAGAGCGCCTCCGCGACGAGCAGTTTGGTCCCCACGCCGTCGGTCGCGAGCGCGAGATATCGGTCGCCGATGTCCAGTAACCCCGCGTAGTCGCCGTCGCTCTCTCCGACGGCACCAATAAGTGCCGCTGTCGCGGCTTCGCTGGCTTCGATGTCGACGCCCGTCTCGGCATAGGTCAACTCCTCTCTCTCTAAATCCGATGCCCCATTCGGATCTGCGTCGTCTGCGGTCATATCCGGATTCGCGCGGCGAGGGGGCAAAATACGTCCGGTCTCTGGTCGCTGTGGGAACCCGCCGGTTGCGATCGGTGTGCCAACGAAATGCCCGTTAATCGGTTGATAAACCTTTTCCCCGCGTTTGCAACGGTTTCAAAACGGCGAAAATAGGCCAAACGCGCCGGTGAATCCGCCTGAATGAAATGAACGCTCACCCCGTTATATGCAGTCTTCGTGCCTACGAGGAAACGAGCACAGATGTCTACGGTCCCCACCTCAATCGATCCCTTCAGAAACGAATCGGTCCGTCAGGTCCACAGCCTTCTCAGAGACGCGTTGCAAACGGTCGCCGGTTCGGTTCAGTGGGCCATCAGGGCCGCGAGTTTCTGGATTGCCATCACGCTCCCGCTTTTGTACCTCCCGCTTCTGGCTAACGGCTTCGCCGCCGGGGAGGGGCTCTCCTTCACCGGACTCATCGGCGCGAACGCGCTCGCGTTCCTCGTCGGACACGGTCACGAACCCAGAACGAGACGGGAGTAGGCCGGCTCAGAACCCGAAGCCGGTGACGAACGCACCGGCCGTCAACAGAACTGATGGGACGAAGAACGCGACGAAGCCGACCGTACTCCAGCCGAGTACCGTCTTGCCGTCGAGTGGCCCGAACGGGAGCATATTGAACGTCGCGAGAAAGAGGTTGATCATCAGCCCTCGCGACCCTGCGAGCGCGACGAAATCGGAGCCGGAGAGAACGCCGACGGCAAATACTGGCAGGAAGACCGCGGCCAAGATGGCGTTCGTCGCCGGCCCAGCGAGTGCGATCAGGCCGTGCTCGCGTTGAGTGAGGCGTCCACGGTGATGTACAGCGCCCGGCGCAGCGAAGATGAAGCCGGCGAGAGCGCTCACGACCGCGAGAAAGAGCATCCCGTAATCGGCGCGGAACTCGGCGACCTGGCCGAAGCGCTCGGCCACGACCTTGTGGGCGACTTCGTGGAGAAGAAAGCCCATCCCGGCGGTGAGGAGGCTAAGCAGGATCGGACCGAGGATCCCGCCCTGCAGGATCCCAGAGACCGCGCGCTGGCCGCCACCCGCGAAGAAAATTGCGAACGCGACACCGAGGGCGACCCACGCGAGCGCCAGGTCCTGAAGCTCTTTCGAGCTAAACGAGAGGGAAGAAGTACTCATCTCCATTGGATTCGGGCCGACGAGATTTGGGCCTTGTGGGTCCGAGGCGTGCCAGACGGCACTCGGTTCATCTCACGTGATGGTGCTCCAGAGGATCTCCCAGCCGTTCTGTGCGCCCTCGAAGAGCAGTTGTGTCACGCCCGCAGCGCCACCGAGGTCGAGGGCGAAAAGCGGCAGGAGGTAGGCGACGAAGAGCGCCGACGCCACGATGCTCCCGATGTTCGTCGCTGCGACGACGACGATGAGTCGGAACAGCGGGACCGCGAACATCTCCTCGAGGAGGTCCGGAATCGGCTTCTCCTCGTTGGCGAGCAGTTCGTTCAGCGTGCCGATGTCCGAGATGTTCACCGGGTCGTACTGGAGTTCGACGTACCCGGTGAACCACCCCGGCGCGAGGAAGGGGTTGATCGACGTCATCCAGGCGACCGCGCCGCCGACGAGCGAGGACGACCAGCGAGCGCCGGCCGCCTTCGCTAACCCGGCGGCGAAGAGTCCGTTGACCAGGAACCACGCGCCGAACAATCGGAGCAGGGTGTCGTCCCCGGCCGAGGAGAGCGCTAACAGAACGAAGAACCCGACGACGACGACGGAGATTCCCGTGCCGACGACCTTCGCCCACGGAATTCTGCCACCCTGCGTGCCCGTCAGCGATTCCATTGGGGGGAGTTCTTCGGGATGTTCGAGATATCGCTCGATTCCCGCTCGATGACCAGCCCCCACAACGGCGACGACGTTCGCGCCGTTCTGGCGGAGCGCCACCAGTTTGTGTGCAATAAACGCGTCGCGCTCGTCGATGAGCGCCGCCGCACCGCCGGGTGAGAACTGGCGGAACTCCTCCATCATCGCGCTCACGACGTCGGTGTCCGTCATCTCCGACATATCGAGTTCCTCGACGTCCTCGACCTCGCCGAACCCGAACGAGGAAGCGAACTGGCCGAGGACACCACCGACGAGCAGGCCGACACCCACACCGAGCGTCATACTCCCGACGACCCGGACGACGAACGTCCCCAGCAAGTCGGTGACTGGCGCGGTGAGACCGAGCGCCACACCGCCGATCCCACCGACGGCGATGCCGAGTCCGAGCGCTGCGAGGAGTCGGTCCTCCGCAGCGGCCATCGACCCCGACGCGAACCAGACGCCGGCAGCGACCGCGACCGCGAGAATCGCTCCGCCCGCGATTCGGGTCAGGATTGGCAGTCCGATCCCGACGCTGCCGCCGAAAATCGCGACGAGCGGACCCAGCAGAATACCCACGATCGCGCCGGCCGCAAGCCCGACTCCTTGGTTGTCCCCGACGCCGAACGCCAGCCCCCCGATCATCCGGAACTTCTCGACGACCCCCATCTGCGTCCAGAACCGTCGCATCGTCTCGTTGATGTCGCGATCGACGAGTGCGACGTCGATTCCCAGGTCCTCGGCGGTCTCCACCGCTGCGAGCATATCCGCGCCGGGGGTCACGTCGAACTTCTCCCCGAGTCGCGCCTGCACGTACGACAGCATCCAGTACGCGATGAACTGGAACACCGTGTTGCCCGAGAGCAGATCGCTCGGTTCGATGTCGTCCGGTTCGCCGCCGTTCAATTGCCGATACCGCCCCTCATCGAGTTCGACGGCGACGACGTCGGGGCGCTCGGTCTCGATTGCCTCCTCGACCTCGTAAATACTCTCTTGGGAGACGTGTGCGGTTCCGACGACACGGACGCGACCCTCTTCGGTCGCTTCCTGACTCATTGCTCTCCATACCGCACGGTGGTTCTTACCCCTGTCGGAGCAGTCGGCACTGGTGAATCACGTTCGCTCCGGCACCAAGCGCCCCGCTGGTATCACACGTATACGATCGCTGAAATTATTATCTAGTTATTACATAGTGTGCAGTGATGGGGCCAGGGGAGGAGGAGTGGTACGATCAAGCCGACGTATTGGAGGGGCAAGCCGTTCGAATGCCGTTACTGGACGAGGAGGCCGAGAGGCAACTCCACAAAACTGCGACGCTCCTCGCGGAGGGATGTCGCCGGAAAGCCGAGTTGCTTTCGGACCCCTCGATATCAGTTGCACAGGCTTACGAGCGGGAGTTCGAGTACATCGCCGAGCGGTGCAAATACCGGCTTCGGCAGGTCGCCGGCGACGACTACGAGGCGGTCGCGAAGGCGTACATAACCGGTGAACGCGACAATCGAACCGGCGCGCTCGCCGTCTACTATCTTGAGGCGCTGTGGCGGATCCAACGGCGCTCGACCGTTCCGGGGATGCTGTTCTTCCCACTCATCATCCGATATCCGAACAGTTACACGGCGAACCTCCGTTTCCCGCACGTTCACACGACGACCGAGTCGGTCACCTTCGAGTCACCCGGGCACGCGAAAGTCGGGCCCGACGACCCGCACGCCCAGCAGTACTTCGACGACAGCCAGCACGAGCAGGACCGGGCGGCCGACTACCTCCGACGGGCCGCACAGACGTATCACGAACAGTTCCCGCATCCCGACGATCTCCCGGACGACGAACCGAGGTACGGCGGCATCGTCGGCGCGGCCGGTCGCCGCGGGTCGATGTTCACCGAGATGCTGGCACCCGTCGAACCGGATCCGGACCGGTTCGACGAGCCACCGACTGAACCGGAGTTAGTGCCCGCGGGGACGGAAGCCGAGCGGACGGCGCGAGAGTATCGCCCGGAGGCAGCGGCGCTCACCGACTGAGCGTCGTTTGTGGCTGGTAGGGTCACAGAAGCCGAATCGCTCGCTGTCGCTCGCGGAACCGTATGCGGGGGATGGGATTTGAACC
>NZ_JBDGQZ010000040.1:0-7660 GCF_042218505.1 Halobellus sp. | reverse complement strand
CGCTCGCTGTCGCTCGCGGAACCGTATGCGGGGGATGGGATTTGAACCCACGAACCCCTACGGGAGCGGATCTTAAGTCCGCCGCCTTTGGCCTAGCTCAGCCACCCCCGCGCAATCGGGCATTTCCGGGACGCGGGGTTAGGGGTTTCGCTTCGGACGGTGTCTCATCCCTTCACCAGTCAACGCTGAGGGTCCCATCCCCGTGGGGATCCGGTGCAACCTCCTCGTCGGTCCGCCGATCGATGACGTGGATGACACCCTTGTCCTTCTTCGCCGGGCAGACTTCGGCCGCGCGCACGTTCTCGTCCAGTTCGTCTTCGTCGATGAAGTACGATTGCGGCCGCCCGAGCCCTGATTCGATGTCCATTTCCCAGTTGTCTGCGACCTCGGCACACCGACCTGCACCGATGCATTTGTTCCCCTCGAAGATGATCTTGTAGGGCTTCTCAGAGACCGGCGGCGCGTCGGTCTCAGAACCGATCTCGCTCGGTTTCGGCGCGTCGCTCATATGTGGCGATAGCGCGGGCGCTGTCTTTGTGCTGTCGGTTTGTGTGGCTGTGGGACCGCCGCGAGCGGGGCTCTCATATGTCGATCAACCGAGGGGCATCGTTCGGAGCCAGCAGACAGTGCGAACTACAAAATGGGTACATCGCGCCCGCGCGTGCGAGGGTTTAAGAACGGAGGTGGCTTACAGAAGACACGTTCAATGTCACGTGAAACGGAATACGGGGCCGGGCAGATTCAGGTCCTCGAAGGCCTCGAAGCCGTCAGGAAACGCCCGGCAATGTACGTCGGGTCGACTGACTCTCGAGGTTTACACCATCTTGTCTACGAGGTCGTCGACAACGCGATCGACGAAGCACTCGCGGGCTACTGCGACCATATCGAAGTCAGACTCCACGAGGACGGCTCGGTATCGGTCTCAGATAACGGCCGCGGTGTCCCCGTAGACACACACGAGCAGTACGATCGTCCCGCTGTCGAGGTCATTATGACCGTCCTCCACGCCGGCGGGAAGTTCGATAATAAGTCCTACCAGGTGTCCGGTGGTCTTCACGGGGTCGGCGTCTCCGTCGTCAACGCGCTCTCCGAGCAGTTGGCGGTCGAGATCAAACGCGACGGCGCGCTCTGGCGCGACAGGTTCGATCACGGCGAACCCGAGGAGGGTGCGTTCGAGCGCGTCAGGGGTCTCGAAGACGGCGAGGAGACGGGGACGACCGTCCGCTTTTGGCCCGACGGAGATATCTTCGAGACCGTCGACTTCGAGTTCAGCACGCTCGAAAACCGCCTTCGCGAACTCGCCTTTCTCAACTCCGGGGTCGAGATCCAACTCATCGAGGAGGCTGAGGCCGACGGTGTCGCCGAAGAATCGGACGCTGAAGCAGACGACCACGCGTCCGGCATCGCCCGCGAACGGTCCTTCTACTACGAGGGTGGCATCCGCGAGTTCGTTCGCTACCTCGACGAGACCAAGACCGTCCTCCACGACGACGTCATCTACTACTCGGACTCCGAAGACGACATCGAGGTCGAGGTAGCGTTGCAGGCCACCGAAGAACTCCAGGGGTCGATCCACGCCTTCGCGAACAACATCAACACCCGCGAGGGTGGAACCCACCTCACCGGCTTCAAAACGGCGCTCACTCGCGTCGTCAATGATTACGCTCGTGAACACAATCTGCTGGACGACCTCGACTCGCTGAAGGGCGAGGACGTCCGCGAAGGGCTCACGGCCGTCATCTCGATCAAGCACCCCGACCCGCAGTTCGAGGGGCAGACGAAGACCAAACTCGGCAACAGCGAGGTACGGGGAATCACCGAGTCGGTCACCCACGAGAAACTGGGCACGTACCTCGAAGAGCATCCGGACATCGCCGGATCAATCGTCGGCAAGGCGGTCGAGGCAGCAAAAGCGCGGAAAGCAGCGAAGCAGGCCGAAGAACTCACCCGACGGAAGTCCGCACTGGAGTCGACGTCTCTCCCGGGGAAACTCGCTGACTGTCAGAGCCGAAATCCGAACGAATCCGAACTGTTCGTGGTCGAGGGCGACTCGGCCGGCGGATCCGCAAAGCAGGGACGAAATCGACGCTTTCAGGCGATTCTTCCGTTGAAAGGGAAGATTCTGAACGTCGAGAAACACCGTCTCGATCGCGTGCTCGAGAACGACGAGGTACGAGCACTCATCACCGCTATCGGTGCGGGAGTCGGCGAGGAGTTCGACATCGACGACGTGCGGTACGAGCGGATTATCCTGATGACCGACGCCGACGTCGACGGCGCACACATCAGAACCCTGTTGCTCACGCTCTTCTACCGGCATATGCGCCCGCTAGTGGAAGCGGGCTACATCTACGCGGCGCGACCACCGCTGTATCGGGTCCGGTACCGCGGGGAGACGTACGACGCGATGACCGAAACCGAGCGCGACCGCATCATCGAAGAGAAGTGCAACGGCAACCCCACGCAGGTCCAGCGGTTCAAGGGCCTCGGAGAGATGAACCCCGACCAACTGTGGGACACCACGATGAACCCCGAGAACCGGGTTCTCAAACAGATCACCGTCGAGGACGCCGCGACGGCCGACAAGATGTTCTCGGTGCTGATGGGTGATGCCGTCGAACCGCGGAAGCAGTTTATCAAGGAACGAGCGACCGATGCAGAGTGGGTTGACATCTAAATGAAGATTCATACACACGAGGTGACTGACCAATGAGTTCTGACGCACCAGAAAAGTTCGATCCCGGCACAGGAATTGCAGCCGAAGTACAGACCGCCCGGATCGAACAGGAGATGGAACAATCCTATATCGACTACGCGATGTCGGTCATCGCGGGTCGGGCCCTGCCCGACGTTCGCGACGGGCTCAAACCGGTCCACCGACGTATTCTCTATGCGATGCACGAAGCGGGCGTCACGTCTCGTTCTTCTCACCGGAAGTCGTCGTCGATTGTTGGCGAGACGATGGGCGACTACCACCCGCACGGCGACTCCGCCATCTACGACACGCTCGCGCGGATGGCGCAGGACTTCTCGATGCGGTATCCGCTTGTCGACGGGCAGGGAAACTTCGGGTCAGTCGACGGCGATCCGCCGGCCGCGATGCGGTATACCGAAGCCCGGATGGCCCCCATCGCCGAGGAACTCCTGTCGGACATCGAGATGGACACCGTCGACTTCGAGCCCAACTACGACGACCGACTGGAGGAACCGCAGGTGTTGCCCGCAGCGTTACCGAATCTCCTGGTAAACGGCTCTTCGGGCATCGCTGTCGGAATGTCGACGAACATCCCACCGCACAACCTGGGGGAAGTGATCAACGCGACGATCCACCTCATCGAGAACCCCGACTGCACGATCGAGGACCTGATGGACTATGTCAAGGGTCCCGACTTCCCGACCGGTGCAAACATCGTCGGTCGCAACGCCATCCACAAGGCGTACAAGACGGGCCGCGGGAGAGTTCGCGTACGCGCGGAGTTCGAGGTCCAAGAGGATCGGATCGTCATCTCCGAACTGCCGTATCAGGAGAACAAGGCGCGGCTCGTTGAGCGAATCGCTGACGACGTCAACGAGGGGAAAATCGATGGCATCCGCGACCTGCGCGACGAGTCCGACCGAGACGGCATCCGCGTGGTCATCGAACTCAAGCGCGGGGCCAACGCGGACGTCGTGAAGAATCAACTTCTCGAACATCATCTCGAATCGACGTTCGGCGTCATCAACCTCGCCCTGGTCGACGGCCAGCCGAAGGTGCTGGATCTGAAGGAGACGCTCGTCGAGTACGTCGATCACCGACGCGAGGTCGTTCGTCGGCGGTCGGCGTCTGAACTCGAAGATAAAGAGGAGCGCGCACACATCCTCGAAGGGCGGCTGAGGGCTCTCAAGAACGCCGACGACGTCGTCGAGGTCATCCGGAACTCCGAGAGCCGTGACGACGCGAAGGCGGCGCTGCGCGGCGAGCACGTCGTCGAAGTCGGCGGCGAGGCGCTGCCCACGTTCGACTTCTCCGAGGCGCAGGCCGATCACATCGTCGCGATGCAACTCGGTTCGCTCACCGCGATGGAAGCCGGAGAGATAGAGACGGAGTACGAGGAGGTGCAGGCTCGGATCGATCGACTGGAGACGATCCTGAGCGATCCCGACGAACTGGACGCCGTCGTCACGTCCGAACTCGAGGAGATCAACGACGAGTACGACGACGATCGCCGGACGTCGATCATCGAAGACACGGGCACGGTCACACACGAGGACCTCATCGCCGAGGAGGACGCCGTCGTCGTCGTCACCGAAGACGACTACATCAAGCGGATGTCGCTCGAGGACTTCCGAGCGCAACACCGCGGAGGCAAGGGAATCATCGGCACCGAACTCAAAGAGGGTGATCGCGTCTCCTCAGTCTACGTCGCGAGCACGCACGACTACCTCCTGTACTTCACCAACCACGGGCAGGTCTACAAACTCAAGACCTACCAGGTGCCGGAGATGTCGCGAACCGCACGCGGGAAGTCGGCGGTCAATCTCTTAGATCTCGACGACGGCGAGGAGATCGCTGCGGTCGTCAACACCGCTGACGTCGAGGTCGACGAGGAGAAGTACCTCACCTTTGCG
This sequence comes from Halobellus sp., assembly GCF_042218505.1. NCBI lineage: Archaea > Methanobacteriati > Methanobacteriota > Halobacteria > Halobacteriales > Haloferacaceae > Halobellus > Halobellus sp. The sequence continues at coordinate 3,052 of NZ_JBDGQZ010000040.1, read as the reverse complement.
ACGAGGAACGGTTACGTCAAGCGGACGAGCGTCGACCGGTTTCAGAACATCCGCTCGACGGGAATCATCGCGACCAAACTCGGCGACGACGACGCGCTCGCAGACGTCGAAGTCACCGACGGCACGCAGGACCTCATCCTCGCGAGTCGCGGCGGAATGGCCATCCGCTTCGAGGAGGGCGACGTCCGCGCGATGGGCCGATCTGCCCGGGGCGTCCGCGGCATCAAACTCGAAGACGACGACGAGGTCGCCGCGCTCGCAGCCGTCGATCCCGACCGCCACGAGTGGGTCCTGACGGTCACCCAGCAGGGCTACGGCAAGCGTACCGACGTCAGCCAGTACCGCCGACAGTCCCGGAACGGGAAGGGACTCATCGACATCAAAACGAACGACCGCAACGGCCGCGTCTGCGAACTCGAGACGGTCGGCCCGTCGGACCACCTGTTCGTGATGAGCGGCGAGGGTCAGATCCTCCGGACGCCGGTCGAAGACATCTCGACGGTCGGCCGGAATACGATGGGCGTCATCGTGATGGACCTGACTCCGGGCGATACAGTCGCCAGTGTCGACGTGCACCCGGCCGAAGAATCCGACGACGAAGCCGACGCCGAAAGCGACGAGTGATCGGAGTCCGGACTCCGCTCGCCGTTTCACCGCGCCAATGAATCGGCTCTTTTCACCGGAAACGTGGTGTCTTCAATCCTCGCACGGCCTCGTGGAGCGCAGCGGCTACCATCAGAGGATCTGTTTTCCGAGCGCGCTCGCCGCCAGTTCCGTCGCCAGCGACGCCGTCTCGTTGTGCTCGTCGAGAATCGGATTCACTTCGACGAGTTCGAGCGAGCGCAGGCACCTGCGGTCCGCAACGGATTCGAGCGCCGCGTGCGCCTCGCGGTAGGTGACACCGCCGCGAACGGGTGTCCCGACACCGGGCGCCTCTCGCGGATCCAGCCAGTCGAGGTCGAGACTGACGTGGACCCCCTCGGTGGCCATCGTCGCGACGTCGAGGGCGTCTCCGACGACTGGGGCGATTCCGCGCTCGTCGATGTCGGACATCGTGAACGCCGTCACTGGGCTGTCGGCGATCGCTTCGCGCTCCGACTCGTCGATGTCGCGAAGGCCAACAAGCGCGATGCTCTCGGCGCGAAGTCCGTTACTGGTGGCCCATCCGAGGTCTGCGAACTCGCCCACACCGAGCAGCGCGGCGAGCGGCATCCCGTGGACGTTCCCCGACGGCGACGTCGCCGGGGTGTTGAAATCCCCGTGTGCGTCGAACCAGACGGCCCCGACTGTCGCGTCTCTGGCAGAGCCGCTGGCCGAGCCGATGGCGACCGAGTGATCGCCGCCTAACACCAGTGGCGTCTCGCCAGCGGCAAGGGCGTCGGCGACGCGGTCCCCGAGGCGGGAGACCACCTGACGGGTCTCACGAAGGAACTTCGCCTCGCCGGATCGGACCGTCTCGGCTTCCGGGTCGCGCTCTTCGGCCCGCGGCGCGGGAACGTCGCCCGAATCGACGACCTCGATGCCGATACGCTCCAGTTCCGCGGCTAACCCCGCGTAGCGGATTGCCGACGGCCCCATATCGACACCACGGCGGTTCGCCCCGTAGTCGGTCGGGGCCCCGACGATGCGAACGGTCCGGGTCATCGTCCGCTCGACTGCGGAGTCGGAGCCTCGGTCATCGGCTTCTCGATTGATTCCATACAGTCCCACGTTCTGGTGGTCACAAAGTGATTCCGCTGAGCCTGCTCTGTTCACGTTCCGAATCGGACCGGGCCTGAATTTGGTTCTGTACGACTATGTTCGACAATAGTACCCATACGTCTGAGAATTATACTACTACTCGATGTGACGTTAATCCATCCACCGGATTTAAGGCCATCAGCGGCGAACTGTTGGCTATGTCATCGATCGAACTGACGTCCAGTCAGAAAACCATCCTGACGGCGCTCATCAACCTTCACCGCGAGGACGAGGAGGCAGTAAAAGGTGAAGACATCGCCGCAGAAGTCGACCGTAACCCCGGCACGATCCGTAACCAGATGCAGAGTCTGAAGGCCCTCCAGCTTGTTGAGGGTGTCCCCGGCCCGAAAGGCGGGTACAAACCGACCGCGAACGCCTACGAAGCCCTCGACGTCAACCAGATGGACGAACCCGCGTTCGTCCCACTCTTCCACGACGACGAGGAAGTCGAGAACGCCAACGTCGACGAGATCGACCTCTCGTCGGTCCACCACCCCGAACTCTGCCGGGCGGAGATTCACATCCAGGGCTCGGTCCGTGACTTCCACGAAGGTGACAACGTCACCGTCGGCCCGACGCCGCTCTCGAAACTGGTGATCGAAGGAACCGTCGACGGCAAAGACGACACCGGTAACATCCTCATCCTCCGTATCCAGGATATGCGCGCGCCCGTTGGCGAATCCTCCCACTAGCGCCTTCTATTCTCTCTTTGCCAGACAGCGGAGAGTCGTGGCTCTGACGGGTAATACGCCAGACGCATTTACCCAATCTGGCGAAACAGCTATCGGTTGTGTGATACTCTCACCGACTGGCGTGCAAGATACAACGTATATACTCATCACTGATAATGACAAGTCTCACTGTTTGCCGGTGATCGCCACCCACGTTCACGGCGGTCACCGATAGGAGACGAGACTAGTCATTGTGACAGAACAGCTAACCGGACGAATGCAGATTGCTCGATACCGAGGATCAAGTAACAACCGTACCACGACTCGATTGTTTGCTCGGGTTTCAGGGAGATTCCAATAAATACGCCCTCACAATGAAGATTAGAATCGCTATTTGGGGAATACTCCCACGCTGCCGACACTTCATCGTGAGTGAACACGGACACCGTTGCAGGGCGAGTTTCGAGTCCAGCAGATTCATCGAGATGGCGAGGGCCAAGGTCGTAGACGCTGCTGAATAGTGAGTCGCCGTTGCGATTCTCGATGTAGACGGCGATCTGTGCAGACTCCGCAGTGTGACCTCTTTCACGGCCTGAAGGCCGTGGCATCCGGCCACCGGATGACTGCCGTGCCGAACCACG
>NZ_JBDGQZ010000056.1:43761-52475 GCF_042218505.1 Halobellus sp. | reverse complement strand
TCCGTGTTGGCCCACCTGCTTCACGGACGGTCTCTGGCCGCCCGTGGTTGGGGCCCACAACTCCCCAGCCACCTAATTCCGTTCTAACGAACAGCAAGAGAGTTGCCCGTCCCCACGGAGTGTAACCGCGGTTTCCACGCGCCATTCTACTATGCGTAGGTTGTACGTAATCGCTCACTCCGAGTAGAGCACTGCAATCCTGTCGAGAGCGCGTTGCGACCGCGGATTACGGGTCGACAGGGCACACGTTACTCTCTCCGCCCCGCATCCCGTCGGCGCGCCAGTAGATTGCGAGCACGAGCACACCCAGCGCTATCAGTGCGAACTCGAGTCCGTCCAGTGGTAAAAAGAGTGACTCACGCTCTCGGCGGCCTTCGGCCAGTAACGAGGGTGAGACAGCCACTTCCCGTTAAATTCGTTCCCTGTGTCGTGTGTGAACTGTCTGTCCGATCCTGGCTAAATTCCGGCGTCTATGCTGCATACGTGACGTACGCTGCCGGAGCGCGCCGACGGGGTCAGTCCCCGTTCAGCAGATGACTCGCTCGACATCCAGCGCGGTCGCCCGTCGGACCACTGCATCGACCGGATCCGCGACGGTAGAGAGGTTATCCGAATCGCTGTCGAGCACCAGCAGCGCGGCCCGGCGTCCCGGTTCGATGACACCACAGTCGAGACCGACTGCGTCGGCTCCGGCGATGGTCGCCATCCGGAGCACCGTTTGCGAGGAGAGGTCGAACGTCTTCGCAGTGTACGCCATCTCGCGGAACATCGACGGCGAGTTCAGCATCACGTTATCTGTCCCGAGTGCCACGTCAGTGTATTCGAGTAGGGTTTCGATTGGGGCCCGGCCAACCCCGAGGACGCGGTTCGCACGGGGGCAGACCGAGATGGGGACCCCCTGGTCAGCGACCCGCTCCAGGTGGTCGACTTCGGCGTGGATCATATGCACCAGCAGATCCGGGTTCAGATCCAGTGCCGGGTGGATGTCGGTGGCGTCAGGCTCGCCGGCGTGTATGGCGAACGGGACGTCGCGCTCCCTGGCGGCTGCCCGCTGGTCGGTGAAATCGTCGTCGTTGGCGCCGCTGGCACCGAACCCATCGGCCACGTCCAGAACTGCAGGATCCTCGCTCCCGAATACGAAGGCCTCGACGTCGAGGCTCTCGGCGGCCTCGCGTAGCGCTCGGGCACCCTTGACGCCGAACTCGCGGAAGTCGAGGAACGCCGCCGTTCCAGTTCGTTGCATAAAACTGAGCGTGCGGTGCATCGCTTCGATCAGCGTCTCGCGGTCGGCCGCCGCCAATCGACGGTGTTTCAGGCTATCGGGCGGCACCACCGCTTCTTCGAGACCGAGTCCGACGGCTGCCTCCTTCGCGACCGAGTCTCCGACGTGAGTGTGCGCGTTCACGAACGCCGGCAGGATGATGCGGTTCGGGTCACCGTCGCGCTCAGCGGTCTCCTCGACGGCTGTGATGCGGTCGTCCTCCACGACGACCTGGCCGTGGATTGGCTCGAACGACCGCCCGGCAAGGACGATTCCCTTGATCTCTTCCATACGACAGGGAGAGAGGCGAGGCTATATGTGTCCCGTGGTGGTCGCGAGAGACCATCGATCGTCGGTTCGGTCGAATCGCGTCGTCGATGTGATGCAGCCTTCGTCTGTGGCTACCCACTCTTGCCGTTCTGTGAGCGACTGGAGAGTTCGATGGATCTCGAATGAGGATTGGTCAGCCGTCGGCGGCTGCGACGGTCTCGATCTCGACGAGGAGGTCGGGACTGAGCAGTTGGTTCACTTCGAGCATACTCGTCGCCGGGCGGATCTCTCCGAAGTACTCGCCGTGAGCCTCGCCGATCGTCTCCCAGTCGTCGATGTCGGTGACGAACAGCCGGGTCCGGACGACGCACTCCAGCGGTGCGCCGGCCTCCGCGAGCGCGTCCTCGACGTTAGCCAGGGCCTGTTTGGTCTGCTCGGAGGGATCGCCCTCGCCAACGACCTCGCTTCGGTCGTCGGTCGCAGTCGTACCGGAGACGTGGACTTGTGACCCGGCTCTCACCGCGCGGGAGTAGCCCGCGCGTGGTTCCCATTCAGTGCCGGAGGAGATTCGGCGGCGTTCCATACGTACTGGCTACGTGGAAGTGTGAAACCCGTTTCGGGGTCGAGAGTCAGGGCGTCAGAACACCTGCTGAGGCGACCCCGTGATCTGGAGCGTTTCGTGGGTCTCGCGGACCTACTCGAAAGCGAGATATCAGAGGTCGCTGTTCCCAGGTTCGCCGAGGACGCACTGGAAGATCGGTCCGTCGATTGGGTTGAAACCTCGGTCAGAGCGGTGGGATCAGCGTCACCACGCGCTCGATGAGCGTGAGCCACGGAATCACTGAGGCGGCCAGAAGCCGACTCAGCGAGGGGACGTCGTACACCCAGGTACTGATCGATTTCGCGCTCTCCAGGCGGCGGTCGGTGACTTCGAGCCATAGCGAGAGTTCGTCCGGCGATTCGTCCGCCTCCCGAATCAGGTGTCGAATTTCGTTGTAATCGGCACGGATCTCCTGGAGCAGGTCCTGTTGTTCCCTCTGGAGCGCGTCGTGGAGAATCCACAGCGGGGTCACGATGTGGAGAACTCCGATCAACACGAGCACCGCGATGTATCCGCGAATCCCGGAGCGAAACCACAGCAAGACGAGTGAAATCCCGGCGAACCAGGCCGTTCCGGCGGTCATACTGAATCGCACAAGCGGCTCTAACTGCTGCGCCGAAGTGTGGATGTTCCGGAACGGCAGCGCCGCCACGTCCCGCAGCATAGCGATGTGAATCACGAACCCGCGAACGCTGGTGACGAGTGCCGGAATGAGGACGACTCCGAACAGCGAGTAGTTCACGAGTCTCGCGAGCGAATACCCGCCGAGTTGGGCCCGGATGTCCGGTTGGATGATCGTGTTGAGCACGGATCCCCCGAGTGGTGGGGAACAAAAGAAGAGCAGCAGAACGACGACGTAGAGCAGGATGAGGACGGTACTGTAGCCGAGGGTGATACGGTCGTCAGCGAACGCTGCCAGGCGGTCATTAGTCACCTCTCGGTAGGTCGCACTATCGACGTCGAAGGCCGGGAAGACGTCATTCCACGCGTCGACGAGGACGGAATCGACCCATCCGAGCCACAGGAGCGCCCAGAACGTTCCACCAGCACCGGCGTACGGATACCATTCGGTGAGGTATGCTTCGCCGCCGCGAAATGCGACGCCGTACTCAGAAGAAAGACAGCGCTGGCCGTCACCGCAGGGAAGCCCACGAGCGTGAGCCGGTCACCTGCGGGGAATACGGCGTCGATCCAGTTGACGTTCGCTTTACCGTCCAGCGGATCGCGCATAATTGGTGGGTGCGAATCCGTTTCCACGTTGGTTGGTAACACGATCCATACTTATGATATTCAAACGACATCATTGTGAAATTTTCCCTCACTGGCGAGAGACCAGGTCACCTTCCCTCGCTGCGCTCTCACAGCACCGGATGCCTGCACAAATTCGAACGGTGGGGCGAAGACACTGTAGTGACGTTTACGACTGATTGCACAGCTGATCGCACGCGGTCGGGCGATCGAGTGAGCGAAGACTTGCAAACGCTACGATCGCATCGATGCTGCCTGTTTGAGGGTCCCCCATCAGGACGGTCCCCCCAGAACCACCGGTACCGACAGCATACCACAGTGTGTCGATACTGCCGCTTCTGGCGGGGAGTGTGGGATAGGCTTACTATGTGTGTTAATTAGACACAGTACATATCCGTTCAAGCCTGGCTCCGGCGCACCGACTGGCTATGGATGATCATCGGGGGGTTCTATCTCGTTGCGTACCTCTTTTTGTCCATCCCCGCGCTCAAAACGCTTCCCGATGGCGTCCGGGACCCGCCCGCCCGGTTTCCGTGGCACTGGACGCTGGACTTTCTCGTGACCGGTCTGGCAGGAGGGGTGCTCCTGTTTCTCGGCTTCCGACGGGCGACCGACCTCACGATGGCACCGGGAGGAGACGGTAGTGAAAAAAAGCGAGGCCAATCGACCTGATCGCCCAGAGCGGTGCCGCGTCCCGTGGCCAGGGGTCGGCGCTGTGGAGGACCCACAGAAGCGAACAGGCTCACCGGGGTGAACGTCGCGATCGGTGAGGACTGAACGCCTATGCGGACTCACCGCGTCGATCGGTCACCAGTTGCTGAGGGCGCCCCGCGAACAACGGGATCAGCCCAGGAACTGTCGGCAGCGAGCAGCGCGCACGACGCCAGATCTGACGTCGCCGCCCGTGTCGAGTGCGTCGATCACGTCGTCGGTCGCGGCGCGGTGGTCGGGGTCGGGATCGACGTCGACACGGTCCAGTCCAGGACGAACTTCTTCCTCGTCCAGAGGCAGCATCGAAAGCGAGCGGGGATTGTAGTAGCGAGCAGCGTCTGCCAGGAGGTCGTGGAAGCGCGGGAGGCAGTCGTCGACCACCGTCCAGTCGGCGTCCTCTAGTCCGGCGAGTCCCATCAGCGTGGGTGGGAACCCGATGCTGTACAGCGAAGCGGTGTAGGTGATCGCCCGCGGGAGTTCGATTTCCCCCACCTCGCGGGAGTAGCCGAACAGGCCGACGTGCAACTTGCGGTCGCGACGCCGGGGAACGTACTCAGCGAGTCGGTTCACTATGGGCGCCACCTCGCTCACCTGTTCGGAGTATCGCTCGGCCACGCGGTCGGCGACTTCGAGCAACAGCGACTCGTCAATGTCGGGGGCGCTGCGGTCACGCTCTGCAGTGCGCAGGCGTTCAATGGCCGCCTGCACGTCCTGCGGCGGATGGTCGTATTTGAAGCCGGACTGCACGGTGAACGTCTCCACTTCTGGGTACGTGTCCAGCACGCGGTCGACGGTGTCCGGCGCGAGTCCCCCGCGGAACGGCGCAGGGCCGGCACCGAGAATCGGATAGAGCTCTACGTCGAGATCCGCGGCCGCGTGGTACAGCCGGCGCAGCGACACCTTGTTCACGAGGTCGGCAGCGAGCGAGCCGTAATTCAACGCGGGATCCGAGCGGGCGAGGAAGACCCGCTGAGCGTCACGGTCTCGCCCTTGCAGGTACCCCCGGAGTATTTCGTCGGCGTTCAGGAGGTACTCGCGGTCTTCGATGAGGGGGATGACTGCGACTTCGTCGGGGCGGAAATGGCCGACCCAGTCGGCGACAGTGCGCCCACCGATCGAGCGGTCGGCCTTGCCGACGACGAACTCCTCGTAGTAGTCGTGGACGGCGTTGATCTGACTCGCGGAGGTCACCATTGGCACGATCACTTCGTGGATGGGAGCGACCGTCTCGTGGTCCTCCCGGCCGTCGACACTCTGCAGGCTCTGATAGAACGCTTCGGCGGCGTCGTACGACCGAGGGATCGATTCGAGAATCTCAAGGAGGATCTTCGCCTCCGATTTTTCGAGGTCGGGGTTCGGCCCGCGCAGCGTGAGTCGGTTCTCGGCGCCGAGTCGCTCGTCGGCGAAGTGGTCGTCGAACCGCGAGAGCAGTTTCTTGACCGCGTACTCGTCGCCCTCTTTGCCCTCGAAGTCCCACATCTGCTCGTCACAGCCGAGGTGAGAGTAGGCGTAGTACGCTTCCCGCACTTCTTCTTCGCCCTCAATCACTTCACCCTCGGTGAAGAACGGCACCGTTGCGTTGTCAGGGTGCTGCGTACTCATCACCCGCGGCGGGTCGTGCGGATCCGGGACGCCGGTCATATATAAATCGTTGGCCGCGCCGTTCAAAAGGCCTCCTATCAGAACCCCGTTATGTTCCCGTCGGCGGGAGTGTCGTGCCACGGATGACCAGACGCCTCGATGTTCTCACCGGTACGAGCGCAGCGACTGCGTGTCGGAGTCGCGATCATCGCTCGCCGGATCGACACGGGCGAGCGCTTGCTGGAAATCCGCGCGCGTGATACTCGGTGTCTCATCCATCTGTGTCTCGCTGTCTGCGGCCATCGTCTCGGGAGTACTACCGTCGTCGATAGCGTCCCTGAGTGCAGTCATCGCGGCTTCGTCGCACAGCGCGGCGATGTCCGCACCGGAGTATCTGTCGTCAGTCGCGCGGGCCAACCACTCGGAGTCGACCTCGTCAGCCAGCCGTCGATCCTGGAGGTGGGTCTGGAAGATCTCCTCACGGCCTGCTTCGTCGGGACGGGAAACGGGTATCTCGATGCTGAATCGACCCGGGCGGCGCACCGCCGGATCGAGCATATCGACCCGGTTCGTCGCCGCGATCACGATGACATCTCCGAGCGGATCCATCCCGTCGAGCTCCGCCAGCAGTTGGTTGACGATGCTGTCGGTGACATCACTCCCGGCGCTGTACCCGCCCCGCTGCGCAGCGATGCTATCGAACTCGTCGAAGAACATCAGCGCCGGAGCGACCCCTCGGGCATTGCGGAAGAGCCCCCGTACTGCTTGTTCGGACTCGCCAAAGTGCTTGTCGAAAACTTCCGGGCCCTTCACCGACAGGAAGCTGTGATCGCTCTCGTTCGCCACTGCCTTGGCCAGCATCGTCTTTCCGGTTCCTGGCGGCCCGTGGAGCAGCACTCCCGTGGGGGGGTCGATGTCGAGTGCGTCGAACTGCTCGGGGTACTTTTTCGGCCAGACCACGGACTCCCGCAGGCGTGGTTTTGCCGCGTCGAGGCCGCCGATATCGTCGTACGTGACGTCGGGAATCGACGGGGACCCGACCAGATGTGGGACGTGCCCTTCGATGCCACGGGAGTTGTCGTCCGAGGCCTTCTGTGCTTCCGCGACGTCGTTCTGGCTCCCCGGTCGAGCGTCGCTCGACGACGCCTCGGGGTTGTCCTGCTGAGCCTCGCGGTCGGTCGAGTGCGCCACCGCCTCGTCGTCTGGGGCCCCAGTCGTGGAATCTCTCCCACTGTGCTCACGGCGACCCTTGCGTTGGCCGATCTCTTCGAATGCCGTCCGGAGTGCAGTCTGGTCGATCCGGACCTGTTCCGACGCCGCGTCGGCGATCGCGATCTGGCCGGCGCGTTCCACCGCGGCGACGATCTCCGCCGTCACAAACCCACTCGTGAGCTCGACACAGCGCTCGTAGTCGATGTCGGCTTCGACGGCGTCGAGCGCGTCGGCGTGGGTGGTGACCGAGCGAACCTCCGTCGCGAGGATTTGTCGACGACGGCGCTCCTCCGGAGTGTCTACCCCCATCACGATGTCGATCCGGCCTGACCGGCGGACCGTGCGTTCGACGTCACTCAGGTGCGTCGCCGTCGCAACGACGATGACGTTCTCTTCCGCGGCGTCGATCGTATCCAGAGTAGATTTGAGAGCGGCTCCGACCTGGCTTGGCCGTCCGTACTGGTCTTCGTCGTCAGTCGGTGCGATAGCGTCGAACTCGTCGAAGAACAGGACGCACGGGGCCCGAGATCGAACGAACTGAGCCAGATCGACGAGGAGTTGTGCCGTCTCGTCAGGCGACTCGAGCGGGAGATCCGTCGGCGTGATCGTGATCTGATCGAATCCCAGTTCGCCGATGAGTGCCTGGGCGAGATGGGTCTTCCCGACACCGGAGGGTCCGTGTATCAGGATCCCGCTGGCACCGATCGTTTCGTGACGGTCGGTGACTGCCGGATCGACGACTGACTCTCGAAGCCGACGCTTTCGCTCTTCTAACCCTTCGATATCACAGAATTGGAGCTCGGACGACGGTTCGACGTCCACGGTCGAGTCGACACCCGAAGAAGCGACCGAGCCCGCCTCGGGGCCCTACTGGTACACCCACCCCCAGCCGACTGGGAACCGGTTCGTGTTCGGATCCTCGGCCCTCCGGGACAGCGAGTCCGTTCGGTTCGCGGTCGACGCTCGCCCGGAGTGGCTAATCGCCCATCCGGCACTGCGGGGGAGTTACTGGACGGTGGTCACAGCCGACGGAACCACAACCCGATTCCGAGTTTCCGACGGGGCAATATCCGACGAAACGCGCCTGCACCACCAGTCGCCCGAACGCCCGCCAGTCGTCGCCAGCGGTGGCGCAGCGCCGACGGTGCTCGACCATCCTTCGAGTATGAGCCGGAATGGCGGCCAGATCGTCGCGTCCGGACCGGCGGGGACGCACAGACTGTACGTGGCTGCCAACGGGGACCTCGTCGTCGACGGCGACGAACGCCATCGGCTGCCCGTCGAGGCCCCGACCGATGCCCGACCGGCCGCGGTCGGAGACGGCAGGTACGTCGTCTACGGGGACGTGACGGATCGCTACAGACACAGCGCACTCGGTGACCAACTGGAACCGTCGTCTCTGGTCGTGGTCGATCCGACGGACCCGGCGGTGGTCGCTCGAACTGAACTCGATGCCCCGCTCGTCTTCGAGGGGCTCCAGCCGCTCGTGGCTGATCTCGACGGCGATGGCGAACCGGAGATCGTTACCACGATTGCCGACGCGGAACGCGGCGCACGGATCGCCGTCTACTCGGTGGCCGGCGAGCGCATCGCGACCGGTCCCGTCGAGGGACCCGGCTGGCGGCACCAGCTCGCAGTCGGCCCCTTCGGTCCCGACGGTTCCACGGAACTCGCCGCCGTCTTGAAGCCGCACGTCACGCACATACTGGAGTACTACCGGCTCGAGGACGGAGGTCTGAGCGTTCGGGCAACACTCGATGGGGTGTCTTCGCACGTGTACGGGTCCCGCACTCTCGGTGGCGCCGTCGCGGCCGATCTCGACGGCGGCGG
>NZ_JBDGQZ010000056.1:0-43661 GCF_042218505.1 Halobellus sp. | reverse complement strand
TGTACGGGTCCCGCACTCTCGGTGGCGCCGTCGCGGCCGATCTCGACGGCGGCGGGCGGGTGGAACTCCTCGTGCCAGCGACCGACCGTCGCCGACTCCTGGCCGTGGCTCGCACGCCCGACGGAGCGCGGATTCGATGGGAATGGGACGTGGAAGCCTCGCTGACCAGCAACCTCACCGGCGTGGGCCTCGACGGTGGCGGTCTCGCGGTGGGTGCGGCCACGGCCACCGGCGTCTTCGTCTGGTCAGCGTGACGCGGTCCCGCTGAGAGCAGCGTAACGAGACCGGGTCTCGCGGGTCGCGTGGTGCCATCGACGCCTTCGTGCCGGTGGGGTCCGGCGGGAGCGTCCATTCCCCGACTTCCGAAGCGAGAGAGGCGACTCCTGAGGTGAATGTACCCGGCCGCCGCCACAAGCCCAAGGCCCTCGATGCCGTATCCAGTGATATGCCGACTGTCGAGTACAACGGGAAACGGATCGACTGCGACTCGGGCGAACGACTACGAGACGTGTTGCTGGCGGCCGACCTGTCGGTGCACAACGGGCCCAAGGCCGTTTCGTGTCACGGGCACGGGAGTTGTGGCACCTGCGCGGTAGAAATCGAAGGCGACGCCGGCGAACTATCGCGTCGGGAGCGACTGCGACTATCGATTCCACCCCACGACCCTGAGTCGGGACTGCGGCTATCGTGTCAGGTGCGAGTTACCGACGACCTCGTCGTGGAGAAGTACGAGGGGTTCTGGGGCGAACAGATAGAATCAGGGAACTCCTGACGATGACGTCGTCGCCGCCGATGCCGCCGGACGTTCGGGCCGTGCTCACGCAACTCCTCGACGCCGCAGCGACCCACGTCGCCGAAGGGGAACCCGAGCGCGCCGACGAACTACTGGACACCGTCGAGTCGGTCACGGAGAACAAGGTCCCCACCGATGCCGAGCGGGAGCGACTGCTCGGCGGATGCGAGACGGTCCGAACCACACTCCAAGTGGACAACGAGACGGCCGAGGGGTACCTTCGGGCGATGCGACGCCGAGTCGACGGCGAGTGATCGGTCGACTTACTGGGGGTATGGCTCGTCCAGCGACCGGGCCCGTTGGAGTTCTAACTGGACTTCGCCCCAGGCGACGGGTGGATCCGCCGCCTCGATCACGTCTCGAAACGACGCGATACGGTCGTCGTATCGCGCACGCCACGCTGAGTCGGCATTGCTTTCGAGCCGCTCGCGGACCGCTCCTGTCCGTGACTCGATATCCGTGAGACGCTGTTCGATCCCGGTCCCATACGCATCACCGACGCCGTTGCCGGTCCGAATCGAGGGGACCTCCGGCCGGTGTTCGAGCGGCGGGACGCGGTCCGGCAGTCGACCGATGCCATCGAACGAAGCCTCTTCGAGACTGCCGGCGCAGACTATCGCGTCGCTCGGGCGGTCGCGGCGATCCGTCGGACCGCAGACTGCGCGGCGTCGATCGCGGAAGTCGGAGTCCGACGCGCCGTTCGTGAGGGCGTCAGTGGCGACGATCCGGCCGTCGCTATCGGCCCAGATAGCGATGCGGAGTCACACGTCACGAATGGTGCCGAGGAGTGAACAGGCCCTGTCGTGCCAATCACGATAGAGCGCTCGTCGCAGCGCTCGTCCCTGCGAGTACACCGGCGGACGTCTGCTGTTGGATCTGAACAATCACGAGTTGTCGTCAGTCCAGTCCCGAATCGGTTCGCGCACCTCGCTGTTAGACCTACTCGACGCCATTCACGTCGGGCGGTGCCCCCTGTCGAGAGCGTGCGAGGCTGAAGCCCGAGCGGAGACCGAGTCATTCAGAAGTCTGCAGATACAGTTACAACCGATGGCCGAAGACGATCCCGACACGGAATCCAGCACTGGACAACTCTTCACGCTCACGCGGGTTAAACTTCTGCTGATAGTGATTCTGCTCGTCGGGATCGCAGGTTCGGGGATCGTCCGTCGGTATCTTGGCGAACTCGGCTACACCGTGCTGGGCGAACTCGTGTTCGTCCTCGGATACGGCGGGATGGTCTTCACCCTCTGGTACGGCTGGCTCAGACCGATGGACATCTCGGGCCCGGACTGACGAACGCCGGGTCGTAACGAAAGCCGCCGGTACCCCACCATTGACTCCGCCACCGGGCGACCGATGCGTGTGTCGAGACGCCGTCGATACACGCTCGTCGGACTCGGAGCGGTCGCGTACGCCTCGCTGACGTTCGTCTGGTTCTCGCTTCCGGCGTGGCTCGATGTCATCGTCGCCGACTTCGGCTCGACGAGCACGCAAGCCGGGGTGCTCACAGCCGCGATTCCGCTCACATACGTTCCGGTCTCGCTCTTTTCGGGGGTCGTAACGGACTACATCGGCCCGTACCAGGCGATCGGCGTGGGAGTCGTACTGTTCGGTGGCGCACAGAGCGGGCGGGCGACCGCGGAGGCGTTCCCCGTGCTGCTCGCACTCACGGTGGTCGTCGGCGTCGGCGGGACGGCCATCACGTTCGGACTGCCGAAATTCGTCTCCGAACTGTTTCCCCCGGAACAGTCGGGGACGCCCTCGTCGATGTACGTCGTCGGGTCGCTGGCGGGGACGGCCGCCGCGTTCAGCATCGGACGCGCCGTGCTCGGCGGGTGGCGACCGCTATTTCGGTACACCGGCGTCGCGGTGCTCGCGTATGCGGTCCTCTGGGGAGTGATCGTCCGGCGCGCGCCGCTCGATGCGATCGGGCACAGCGCTGGCGCGGGACCGACCGACGGGCGTCCCGCGCTCTCGATGGCTGCGCTCAAGCAGGACCTCAGTCGGGTCTTCTCGGACCGGCCGATGCGACTCCTCGTCGTCGTTGGCGGCGTCTACTTGCTCGTCACTCACGGACTGCAGAACTGGCTGGCGACCGTCCTCCAGTCGCGAGGGGTCGGCGCGGCGCTCGCGGCTTCGCTCGTGAGCGGGTTCGTGGTCGCCCAAGCCGTCGGGACGCTCGTCGTTCCCGCGGCTTCGGACCGACTCGGCCGACGGGGGTCGGTTCTCGCCGGGTGTGCAGGGCTCTGTTCGCTCGAGACCGCCACGCTGCTGTTCGCGCCGGTTCCGCTCGCGATTCCCATCGGTGGCGCGCTCGCCGTCGGGTTTGGCGTCGGCGGGCTGTCACCGCTGGTCCGGATGGTCCCGCCGGAGATCGAGGGGATCGGTCCCGAACTCACGGGAACGGCCGTCGGACTCGTCTTCGCCGTCGGCGAGATCGGCGGCTTCCTCGGGCCGTTTCTCGTCGGCGCCCTGTACGACTTGACGGGGACCTACGCCGCCGGTCTGGCAGTCATCTGCTTAGGGTGTCTCAGCGCTGTGGTCGCTGGACGGCGACTCCCGGTCTGAACCTCGGATGGCGATGCCGGTACGGCGGGCACTGATGTGTGCTGCGGAGAACGGAACTTTAATACTCGATTCGCGCAGAACTCCCGAGTAACGATGCTTCCCCTACAGCTCGTCGACAGCTTTCTGCTCAATTACAATGTGGGGCAGGCGCTGCTGCTCGTCTTCGCGTTCGCGACGGTGGGCGTTCTCCCCCTGCGATCGCAGAAACTCGTCGCGCTCAACGCGATCGTGTTCGGACTCGTCTTCGCGCTGACGCCGCAGTCGCTGGTGCCGGTCCATTATCTCTTCCTCGGTATCGGACTGCTCGTCGTCGGTCCGCTCTTGTACGCCACCGCAAACGACTGATCGCGTGACGTGGCGGAGACAGCCGTCGCACCCTCCCTTTGGAACGCGACGTTTAACCGCTGGCATCGACAATTTGAATTATGACGCGATCGCAGCCCCCGGGCGGCGGCGAGACGCTCGATCTGCCCTGTGACGAGGCGAAGCGCGTCCGCACGCTCGATCTGGGAATGCGCGAGTTCGAGTGCGGGTGTGGGGAGCGTCACGCCGTCGTAATGGACGTTCACCCCGCAGAGCGGTTTCTGCCCGACTTTCTGGTGTCGGTGCTTCGAGAGGCCGTCGAGACGACGAGCGAAGAGATGCCCGAGTTCGGAACCGCACACCTGATGGGGATCGTCATCGAGGAGTTCCCGGAGCAGGTCGTCTCCGCGGACGTCTCCGACGACGGCGACGTCGGCGCGGGGATCGTCTGGGTGACCGACTTCGACTCACGACGGCTTCACGAGGTCGTGATCGAACTCGTGGTCGAGTTGATGGAACACGCTGTCAGCCACGCCGAAAACGAGTCCGCAGTTTCGGAGTTCGAGCGACAGATGCTCGATTTCGACGTGAGTGAGTTCGTCGCGGAGTACCGCGCCGAGCGCGACCTCGACGGCGACGACGTCTACGCGCGGTGAGAACACTCGCAGTGTTCGACCCCGAGCGCGCACTCGGGAGCCGTCGGAAAGCGTGCCGTCGGCCCGTTCGAGTATCGAGTCGTCTGACCGTCGTCTCACACGTCTGACGAGAGTATCGACCGACCGCTCCTGGGTGCGTCAGACGCACGTCACACTGAAGCATAAACCATTACAGGCCCTGTGTGTGGATATGAGTACCACTCGGCCGTCCGGGTTCGAGGACATCCGCGACATCCTCGCAGCCGCCGACGAGCCGCTGACTGCGAACCAGATTCTGAGTCGGTTGCGCGAGCGCGACGTGGACGCGTTCGATTCCTCATATCACGTTGCGACGGTCCTCGGACAGGCCGCAGACCGCGGGGAACCGATCGACGTCATCGAGAGGAGTCCGTACCGCTACCGACTCGACGAATAAGGTCTCGGGCGCGTCGCTCTCACCGGACCGGGAGCCGGGGTCTCGTTTAGCTTGCGGTCGTTCTATCGTGGTCTCTCGGTTGTAGCGTCGGTACTTTCTCGCCTGCGGTGACTCGGACGATCGGATCCCTGCGTCGTCCCGTGACCGCCGACCGGCGCTGTCGGCGTCGAATTCCGTATCGCTCTTTACCCTGCCGGGCAAGACGAAGGTACCTGCATCGACCGCTGAGGGGTTCCTACGTCGTCGTTACGAATTTCGAAATACAACTTCGCATCTCGTAGCGTTTCGCCGGGCTTATTACGATGTGCGGACTCACTCGGAGTGATGACTGACGAGGACACCTCGAGTGGAGCAGCGTCCGACGATCGGACGATCCTGCTCATCGGTAGCGGACCCATCCAGATCGGACAGGCGGCCGAGTTCGACTACTCCGGCGCGCAGGCCTGCCGCGCGCTTCAGGAGGAGGGGGCCCGAGTCGTCCTCGTCAACTCGAACCCGGCGACGATTATGACCGACCCGGAGATGGCCGATCGGGTCTACATCGAGCCGATCACGCCGGAAGCCATCGCGGAGATTATCCGCGAAGAGGAGCCCGACGGCGTGATCGCTGGCCTCGGCGGACAGACGGGACTGAACGTCACCGCAGAACTCGCCGAACAGGGGATTCTCGAAGAACACGACGTCGAGATTATGGGGACGCCGCTCGACACTATCTACGCCACCGAGGACCGCGACCTCTTCCGCCAGCGGATGGAGAACATCGGCCAGCCCGTCCCCGCGTCGACCACCATCTCGCTCGACGGCGACGAGAAGGTCCAGAGCCTCACCGAAGACGATCTCCGTGACCGCGTCGACGACGCCGTCGGGTCGGTCGGCGGCCTCCCGGTAATCGCCCGGACGACCTACACCCTCGGCGGGTCGGGGTCGGGGGTCGTCCACGAGAAACAGGAACTGTACGAGCGGGTCCGCAAGGGCCTCCGCCTCTCGCGCAACAACGAAGTGCTCATCACCGAGTCCATCTCGGGCTGGGTCGAACTCGAGTACGAGGTGATGCGGGACGCCGACAACTCCTGTATCATCATCTGTAATATGGAGAACATCGACCCGATGGGCATCCACACCGGGGAGTCGATCGTCGTGACGCCCTCGCAGGTCATCCCCGACGAGGGCCATCAAGAAATGCGCGATGCGGCCCTCGAAGTGATCCGCGACCTCGGGATTCAGGGCGGCTGTAACATCCAGTTCGCCTGGCGCGACGACGGAACGCCCGGCGGCGAGTACCGCGTCGTCGAAGTGAACCCCCGCGTCTCTCGGTCCTCGGCGCTGGCGTCGAAAGCGACCGGGTATCCGATCGCCCGCGTGACCGCGAAAGTCGCACTCGGCAAGCGCCTCCACGAGATCGAGAACGAAATCACCGGCGAGACGACCGCCGCCTTCGAGCCCGCAATCGACTACATCGTCACCAAGATTCCGCGGTGGCCCAAAGACAAGTTCGACGACGTGGACTTCACGCTCTCGACGGCGATGAAATCCACAGGTGAAGCGATGGCTATCGGGCGGACGTTCGAGGAATCAATGCTGAAGGCGATCCGCTCGACGGAGTACGAGCCCGCGACCGACGTCGAGACGGTCTCCGACGCGGTCCTCGAAACGGAACTGCTCGAGCGGCCGACGCCGGACCGGACGTTCGCCATCTTCGAGGCGTTCGACCGCGGCTACTCCGTTGCGGAGGTCCGGGAACTGACCGGGATCAAAGCGTGGTATCTCGAACGGTACCAGCGGGTCTCGAAAGCGATGGACGCCGCACGGGAAGGCGACTTCACGACCGCCGCGACTGCGGGGGTCACGAACGCGGAAATCGCCTCCGCCACCGGCGCGACCGTGAACGAGGTCGAGACGGACGTCCCCGGTCGCACGTACAAGCAGGTCGACACCTGTGCCGGGGAGTTCGCAGCGCAGACGCCGTACTACTACTCCTCACGCAAGCCGGAGTTCTACAGCGGCCCCTACGAGGGTGACGCCGCCGCGGGCGAACTCCGCGTCGACCGCGACGTCGAGAGCGTCGTGGTCGTCGGCGGCGGCCCGATCCGGATCGGCCAGGGTGTCGAGTTCGACTACTGTTCGGTTCACGCCGTACAGGCCCTGCGTGATATGGGAATCGACGCGCACGTCGTGAACAACAACCCCGAGACGGTCTCGACCGACTACGACACCTCCGACGGGCTGTTCTTCGAGCCGATCACCGCCGAGGAGGTCGCCGACGTGATCGAAGCGGCCGACGCCGACGGCGTGATGGTCCAGTTCGGCGGACAGACCTCGGTCAACATCGGCCACCCGCTGAAATCCGAAATCGACCGTCGGGGCCTCGACTGCGAGATCCTTGGCACGAGCGTCGACGCGATGGACCTCGCGGAGGACCGCGACCGCTTCAACCGCCTGATGGACGACCTCGGCATTCTCCAGCCCGAGGGCGGCTCCGCGACGAGCGAGGCAGAGGCGCTCGAACTGGCCAACGACATCGGCTATCCGGTCCTCGTCCGTCCCTCCTACGTGCTGGGCGGCCGCGCGATGGACGTCGTTCACTCCGACACGGCACTCAAAGAGTACATCGAGGAGGCCGTTCGGGTCTCCCCCGACAAGCCGATCCTCATCGACCAGTTCCTTGCGGATGCCATCGAACTCGACGTCGACGCCGTCTCCGACGGCGAACGCGCGATCATCGGCGGCGTGATGGAGCACGTCGAGAGCGCCGGCGTGCACTCGGGCGACTCGGCGTGTATGATCCCGCCGCGCTCGCTCACCGAGGACACGATGGCTCGCGTCCGCGAGGTCACCGAAGACATCGCGACCGCGCTCGACACCGTCGGACTCCTGAACGTCCAACTCGCCGTGAAGCACGACGAGGTGTACGTCCTCGAGGCCAATCCCCGCTCTTCGCGGACAGTTCCGTTCGTCTCGAAGGCGACGGACGTTCCGATCGCGAAACTCGCAGCGAAGGTGATGGCCGGCGAGACGCTCGAGGACCTCGACGTCGACGAGAAGATCCCCGAAGACGTGAGCGTCAAGGAGGTCGTCCTGCCGTTCGACCGCCTGCCGGGATCGGACCCGCGCCTCGGCCCCGAGATGAAGTCCACGGGCGAGGTGATGGGCACGGCATCCACGCTCGGGAAGGCCTACGACAAGGCCCAGGATTCGACCGGCAAGCCGATCCCCGAGTCGGGGACCGCGTGGATCGACCTCTCGGCCGAGGAGTTCCCCGAGCCCGATACCGAGGACGCGCGGGCACTCCGCGAGGGGTACGCGGCGCACTTCGACCTTGTCGAGTTCGACAGCGACGAGGAACTCGGCTCAGCGCTTCGTGAGGGCGGGATCGACCTCGTTGTCTCGCGCGACCGCGACCCGCTCGAAGTCTGCGTCGAAGAGAAGATAACCTACTTCTCGACGACGGCTTCGGCGTTCGCCGCGCTCGAAGCGCTCGACACGAAGGACGAACCGATCGACGTCGAGGCAGTCTCCGACCGGCCACGTCGCGTCGAGTCCTGGGGCGCGCGCAGCGACGACTGACTCCTCCCGGAAACGGGAGCGATAGCCGCGTCCTGGTTTTTTCGCCCCTGTGGAGTCCATCCCGACGAAGGTTTATTTACGAATCCGCGGCCAGAACCCGCGTGATCTGACGAGAGTCCCGCGTCGGGCAGCGGTCGTTCGGCACGTCGACGCGTGGGAACCACGACGGCGCTCGGGGGGCGTCGTCGCCAGCGGTGTGCCGACTGTTCACCACATAACTGGACCCTGTCGCGACGGATCGGCTGCCGGAATCGTCCGTGTTGAGACGTCGGGGCAGACGGTGCTCACCGAACCTGCTGGCTCGGGAACGCGTGTCATTCAAGTTCGACCGGCCCGTACGCTACCTCGATGAAAATCCGCCAGAACCTCCGCCACTTCGCGGCGAAGAAAGCGCTGACGATGCCGGTCGTCGGCGACATCGCAACCGACAAACTCGTCGATCTCCACGTGCGCGTTTTCGGCGAGAAGGCCGACCCGGCACACCGCGAGGAGCGCGAACCCCATATGGCGGCGTTCTTCGATTGCACCTTCGACACCTACGTTCGAGCGCTCGAGGAGGATTTCACCGAGGCCGAGGCCCGCGAGATCACCCACATTCAGGCCAACTTCGACTTCTACAACCACGGCTGGACGGAGATGATGGAGTTTCCGGCCGACGAACTGGAGGAGCATTACGAGCGCTACGAGGCGTTCTTCGAGCGCTACGAAATCGACATCGCGAACCCCCTCGGCGACTTCCGCACCCAGGAGATTCCCGCCGCCGACTCGACGCCCGAGCGGCTCAACGAACCCAAGCACCCACACGCAGTCGGCGGCTTCGCCGACGACGTCTACGTCGAAGACGACGACGGCGAGATCCACGTCGGCGGGCAAGAAGCGCCCGACGACGTCGACGTCGAGGTCGCCCCGGGGATGCAGAACGTCGACAACGAGACTGACGAGTTCGAGGCCTGAGGGCCCGGGCAGTGCCTGTGGTCACGAATTCACGTCGTTCCGAACTCGAATCCGCCGTCCGACGCCGCCTCGGGCTCGGTTTCGTTCTGCTGGTCACGCGTCTCCACAGCATCGCGTCCGGCGAGTTCGTCGAGTTGGTTGTCGATCCGATCCGCGACCTCGTAGCCGGCGACGACGCCGCCGTTGAGTGATCGCTCGGGGTACTGCGCCGCAGAGGCCATCCCGGCGTAGTAGACGCCCTCACCGACCTCCTCCGCGAGGTGATACGGGATCACGAGATCGAGGTAGCCGCGCTCGTAGATCGGAGCCGCACGAGGATTGCGAGCGATTCGGAACTGCGACACCGCCTCGCGGTTGAAGTCGGGAAACATCGACTCGATCTCCGCGAGCCACGTCTCCCGGACCTCGTCGTCGTCCATCTGCCACAGTTCCTCCTCGCTGTCCTGGACGTATGCAGCGACGTACAGCAGGTGATCGCCACCGTAGCGCTCGCGCTCGACGAAGTTCGTGTGCTCGATGAGCGCGCCGAAGGGTGCGTCGTGCGCGACGTTCAGCCAGTAGGTGTCGAGGAGTGACTCCTCCATCGTGACCAGTCCGCAGACGGCACCCTGGAAGTCGATATCGCAGGTGTACCCCGTCAGGGATTCGAGGACGTTCGGCATCGTCGCGACCACTGCGGCGTCCACGTCGTGGGTTTCGGTGGCCGCGTCGGCGGTGGGCATGCGGCCGCCGTCTCCGGTGGCCGCAGTCAGCGACTGCACTCGCCCGTTTTCGACCGTGAGGTCGGTGACCGGCGCGGTCGTCGTGATGTGCTCCCGGCCGACAGCGTCGACGAGCGCGTCCAGCAGACTCCCGAAGCCGCCGTCGAAGTAGCCCAAGATCTCCCCGCGCAGGAGGTCGCGCTCGCCGCGGAAGCGGACGCGACCGAGGAACCACGCGGCCGAAATGTCGTCTTTGCGGTCGCCGTACTTCCCATCCAAGAGCGGGTCCACGAAGTTCTCGTAGACGCTCTCGGTGGTGTGTTCCTCGACGAACTCCCGGACCGTATCGTGTTCGTACTCCGAGAGGTCGTCGTAGGCGTCGACGTCGGGAACGAGTCCGCGGACGTCGATTCCCTGGGTGAGCATCCCGAGTCGGAACTTGTCGTAGAGGCTCATATGCGGGTATGCGAGGATTTCCCAGGGCGTGTCCAGCGGGTGGACCACGCCGTCGACGTAGTAACCGTTGGTCCCGACGCGCCACTCGATCCGGTCGCCCAACCCAAGTTCCTCGGCGAGTTCGACGATGGTCTCTTCGGATTTGGAGAGATGATGGTAGAACTGCTCGATGTTGTCGCCGGCCGTCTCGTACGTCGCCGCTAGGCCGCCGATCTGATCTGTTGCCTCGAACACCTGGACATCGTGGCCTTGCCGCTGCAGTCGAAGGGCGGCCGCGAGTCCAGCGATCCCGCCGCCGACGACGCCGATCATACACCCACTATCGCGGCGTCCGGAAAGTGTGTTCCGCTCCACGACGGCCGCACAGTCGCCTGAGACGGCTGCCGCCCACTGATCGTTCGCTACCTTTTTATCGGGCGTTGGGCAATCTGACGCGTATGCAGACGGTCAGGGCCCCCGCGACGAGCGCGAATCTCGGCAGCGGGTTCGACGTGTTCGGCGTGGCTCTGGACCGTCCCGCCGACGTCGTCCGTGTCGAGAAAGCCGACCGGACGACAATCGAAATGACCGGCGTCGGCAGCCAGTACATCCCCGAGGACCCCGAGCAGAACGTCGTCGGCGCGGTCGCGGAGGCCCTCGACGCTCCGGCACGCATCCAGATCGATAAGGGGGTCCGACCCTCTTCCGGGCTCGGGTCGTCAGCGGCGAGTTCCGCCGCGGCGGCTGTCGCGCTGAACGCACTCTACGAGCGCGGCCGATCCCGACGCGAACTGGTCTCCGTCGCTGCGGAGGGAGAGGCGGTCGTTTCGGGCGAAGCGCACGCCGACAACGTCGCGCCGGCGCTGCTCGGTGGCTTCACCGTCGCCCATAACGGCGCGGTCACGACCGTCGATGCGTCGATCCCGCTGGTCGCGTGCCTTCCGGAAATCGCCGTTTCGACGCGCGACGCCAGGGCTGTGGTCCCCGAGTCGGCGTCGATGGGCGACATCGTCCATACCGTGGGGTCGGCCGCGACGCTCTCAGTCGGGATGTGTCGTGACGATCCCGAACTCGTCGGACGTGGAATGGACGAGCGGGTCGTCACGCCGGCGCGAGCGGACCTCATCACCGGCTACGACACCGTCCGGGAAGCCGCGCTCGACGCCGGTGCGACGGGTGTCACCGTCTCCGGGGCGGGGCCGGCGGTGATCGCGGCCTGTCGAGGGTCCACCCGGCGGCACGTCGCCGCCGCGATGGTCGACGCCTTCGCCGGCGTCGACGTGGAGTCGCGGGCGTACCAGACGCGCGTCAGCGAGGGCGCGACGCTGTACTGATCGGGCGTGAAATCAGGAAACTGCGCTGATTTTGATTCGGCCGTCGATGCGGAGAAGTCGGACGGAAAGCGTGCAGAACGGAAACCGATCAGACGCCGCGGCCCTGGAGTTTCTCCTCTTCGGGCATCGAGGCGTTGGCCTCGCCTTTCATCCCCTTGCCGAGGTTCGAGGCGATATCGGCGAGCGTGTCGGGGTCGTCCCAGTTATTGACGGCTTCGACGATGGCTCGGCCCATCTCCGGCGGGTTCTCCGCGCCGAAGATGCCCGATCCCACAAAGATACCGTCGCAACCGTGGTGCATCATCAGCGCCGCGTCGGCGGGCGTCGCGATACCGCCGGCAGCGAAGTTGACAACCGGAAGCCGACCCATCTCGGCGGTTTCGTGGACCAGATCGGCGGGCGCTTCGTGCTCGCGAGCCCACTTCTCGCGCTCCTCGTGGGTCTTGCCGACGAGTTCACGGATCGAACTCTTGATGTTGCGCTGGTGGTGAACGGCCTGGTTCACGTCGCCAGTGCCGGCCTCACCCTTGGTGCGGATCATCGCCGCGCCCTCGTCGATCCGGCGGAGTGCTTCCTGGAGGTTGCGCGCGCCGCAGACGAACGGAGCAGTGAAGTCCCGCTTGTCGATGTGGTAGCGATCGTCGGCGGGCGTCAGCACCTCGCTCTCGTCGATCATATCCACGCCGACCGACTGGAGCATTTCGGCCTCCTTCGTGTGGCCGATCCGGGATTTCCCCATCGCTGGGATCGACACCGATTCGACGATGTTCTTCACCTCAGCGGGATCCGGCATCCGCGCGACGCCGCCACGTTTGCGGATGTCTGCGGGCACGGCTTCCAGTGCCATCACCGCAACTGCTCCGGCCTCTTCGGCGATCTTCGCCTGTTCAGCGTCGACGACGTCCATAATGACGCCGCCCTTCTGCATCTGCGCGAACCCGCGTTTGACGAGTTCAGTCCCACGGCGGAGTTCGGACAGATCGGTCTCCTCAGCCATACAGTTTTGTTGGGGTCGAACGTACTTAAACGAATCACTCACGCCTGCGTCAGCGGGCACGCGACAGACCGATTCGGCCGCGTTCGGGTTCCGGAACCGGCACGGCTTTTTCGCCGCGCACCGAGCAGATGGTAATGGCATCGTCTCCCGCGCCGTCCTCGCGGTTGGAGCGACTCGTCTCGGACGTCGGCCTCCCCGCCGGGGACGCCCTCCCGCGCTGGCTCGCACCACTCCCACGGTGGCTCGAGAACGTCGGCCTCCGCATCGCCTGGGTTGTCGTCGCGATTAACCTCCTCGGCACGGCGTTCGGGTTCTGGTACTACGGATTCCATCCGCTGCCGCTTTCGGACCCGCTTATCACGTGGCAGTTCGCCGCCGAGCCTGTCTCGATGTGGTTGTTCGTCCCCGACAGCCCGATGGCGACGCTGTTCATCGCGCTGGCGTTTGCGAGTTGGAAACTCGGTCGGACCAACGAATACCTCGCGGCTCTGGCGTTCTTCGGCTGCTGGAAACTCGGGTTGTGGACGCCGTACGTCCTGGCTGTCTTCGCGGGGCCGTTTCTCGAGACGACCTGGCTCCCGCTCTACGTCTTCCTCTTCGTGAGCCACCTCGCGATGGTGCTTGAGGCGTTCGTCCTCCACCGGATCGCCGACTTCCCGGTCCGCGCAGTCGGGTTCGCGCTCGCGTGGTACGGCCTCAACGACGTCGTCGACTACTTCGTCCCGATCATCGGCGACCCCCACCACACGGCGCTCCCAGTGGCCGATAGCGCCGTCGTCGGCGGATCGACCGCCCTCCAACTCGCAGCGGCTGGTGCGGTCGTGCTCACCTTCCTCGCGACGTTCGCCGCCCTGGCGACGCGAGCGAAGAAACTCGAAGCGCGGCTCGAGGGCAAATCGTAGTCGCCCCCGCGACACTGCAGGGGCGGTGCAGTTCCTCGATGTTGCCACGGTGCTCTCAGTCCGCTGGCGACGGCGCAACTGCCGCAGCCCATCGACGTCGACGCGTCGCTTTTTATTCCGGCCCGACGTACGTCGATGAAATGAGTGATCTCTTCGATGCCGTCGCCGACCTCCCGCTCACAATCGAGGCGACCGATCGGACGCGTCGCGACCGCGAGACGTCGAGCGGGTTCGTCCGGGCGACCACCACGTTCCATCTTTCGGGGCCGGACGGGGACGGGACATCTCCCACCGGCCGCGGCGAGGACGTCACATACGACACCGAGGATCACGACGCGCTGGCGGATGCGCCGCCCTTCGACCTCGCCGGCGAGTACACGGTCGCGTCGTTCTCGGCCCATCTCGACGACCTGGAACTGTTCCCGACGAAGGCACCCGAGCGGGAGACCGGATACCCCTACCGGCGCTGGGCGCTCGAATCGGCGGCGCTGGACCTGGCGCTGCGTCAGAACGGGCTCTCACTGGGTGAGGCGGTCGACCGCGACTCACAGCCGCTCCGCTTCGTCGTCTCGATGCGACTGGGCGATCTGCCGACTACCGACAGACTCGACGCCATTCGCGACGCGTACCCGAACAGCGAGTGCAAACTCGACCCGACCCCCGAGTGGACCGAGGCGATAATCGAGGAGGTCGCAGCAACTGGCGCGGTCCGGATTCTGGACCTGAAGGGGCTCTACGAAGATACGGAGGTCGACACCGAGCCGCACCCGGCGCTCTACGAGCGATTGCTCGATACCTTCCCCGAGGCCGTGTTCGAGGACCCGGCGTTCACCGACGAGACGCGCCCGCTCTTCGATGGTGCGGAACATCGGGTCTCGTGGGACTATCCCATCACCGGTGTCGGGTCCGTCGAGGCCCTGCCGTTCGAGCCGAACTGGCTGAATATCAAACCGTCGCGGTTCGGCACCATCGAATCGCTGTTCGAGACGATTGAGTGGGCCGAAGCGCGCGGCGTACAGTTGTACGGCGGCGGTCAGTTCGAGTTGGGCGTGGGTCGCGATCAGATCCAGTTGCTCGCGTCGCTGTTCTACCCGGACGGTCCGAACGACGTCGCACCCGGCGGCTACAACGACCCCGACGTGCAGGCGGGGCTCCCGACAAATCCGCTCGACGCGCCTTCGCACTCGGTCGGGCTATCCTGGGACTGAGTGGCCCCGACACCGAAGCGCTGCGCCGAGGGCTCGACTACGGCGACCAGTCACGCTCGCCGGCGCGGACGGCGGTCTCCAGCCAGTTTTCTTCGGGCGGCAGCGGACAGGAGAACGTCTCGTTGAACGCACAGAAGGGCGTGTACGCGAGATTGAAATCGATGGTGACCGTCTCACCGTCGGCGAGATCGCCTTCGGGATGGAGTTCGACGTATCGACCCCCGCGGTAGGTCTCCTGCCCGGTCGTCTTGTCACGGAACGGGACGAGGATCGGCTCCTCGTCGTCGTCGGGTCGCTGTTTGTACCCGTAGAGTTCGTGGGAGTCGCCGTCGATTTCGAAGGCGAACGTCACGACGCGGACGTAGCGGACCTCGTTGCCAGCGGTGGTCTCCATCGCCACGGGTTCCGGATTATCGTGGACTGTCGCGGTGGTCTCGACTCGAAGGTCTGGGGCCGGAGCGAAGTAGTCGAGCCCCTCGAAGTCGTCGCGGTGTTCCGGCGGAATCGGGGACTGCGGGTGCGAGCCGAAGAACTCGTCTTTTTCCGCGCGGTTCGCCTGGAGCCTTTCGACGTACTCGCCGTCGTGTGGAGCGTCGACGGCACCACCGTCGCTGGCGTCGGATTCGTCGGTCATACGTGAGCAAGAACCGCCGCGCCGTAACCCTTGACGGTTCGAAGGGGGTTCGGGACGGTGGCGCTTGTCAGGAAGTGGCGCTATGGGGCCGAAAGAGGGCGACGGTTCGGCGGTCGGTTGGAGGGCAACGATTCACCAGTCGGTGGAAGGGCGGCCTCAGGCGCGATCAGCGTCGGAGTGGTAGTCGTGACCGAGGACGAGCGCGGCGACGTTCGCGAGTAACAGTCCGCCGAACGCGGTGGGTTCACCGCCGGTGAGCCCCCCGATCAGAAGCGGGAGGTACAGGAACGGGAGGGCGATTGCGGCCCAGAAGGCGACGAACCTGAGCGGGGCCACGAGCGTTTCGCTGGGGCGGACGGCCGCCGAGCGCGAACTGACGGCGTCGCGGACGCGACTGAGGCGTTCTGAACCGAACGGGGGGAGAGCGGTTGACATTGTGGGAGACCTCACTTGTTATACACTCAGCAAGGGGCATATAACCGCGCGAGCGTTACGATGTATTCAGTTCGATTCACCGGCCAGTCCGACGCGTTCTTGACGTTTCACAAGCGCGTTAGATCCGCGTAGAACGTTTATGCTGGTCGTTGATCTTTTTTCGCTGCTGTGGAGGAACAGCACCGGCCAAGCGCGGATGTGCCGGCACTCCCACCGTCCGCAGTCGCGATGACACGTCACACAGATCCGTGGACAATCGGCGAACCCACTCCAGCGGCTTTTTGTGCTCCCGTGATAAGTCCGGGATATCTAT
This sequence comes from Halobellus sp., assembly GCF_042218505.1. NCBI lineage: Archaea > Methanobacteriati > Methanobacteriota > Halobacteria > Halobacteriales > Haloferacaceae > Halobellus > Halobellus sp. The sequence goes on along the minus strand of NZ_JBDGQZ010000056.1, from coordinate 27,449 downwards.
GACAGACGACGACGTCCCGACGGCGCGGTCGGTCGACAGCAACCTCTTCATTACGGTGTCCGGACCGCCGGGTTGCGGGGCGACGACGCTCTGTGAGGGGCTGTCGGCGGCGCTAGACTGCGGTTACGTCTCCGGCGGCGACATCTTCCGACAACTCGCAGAGGACCGCGGTCTCTCGCTGTCGCAACTCATCGCGAAGACCGACGAGACGGACGAGATCGACCGCGCGCTCGACCGTCGACTCCGGACCATCGCCGAGAAGTGGGGGGCGTCGAGTAAGCCGTTCATCCTCGAATCCCGGCTCGCCGGGTGGCTCGCCGGCAACCGCGCCGACCTCCGGATCTGGCTTGACGCCCCCGCGGAGGTCCGCGTCGATCGCACTCGCAGTCGTGAGGAGATGGAAGCGGAGATGCGCGTCCGTGAAGTCAGCGAAGCCGGCCGCTATGAGTCATACTACGACATCGACATCACCGACCAGTCGTTCTACGACCTCACGGTCAACACGGCTCGGTGGACACCCGAGGCCACCCTCGAAATAATTCTCACCGCTATCGAGGAGTACGACGCCGAGGTTGATGAGGGCGCGTTCCGCACCGACGACGTCGAACTGTAATTGGACTCACCCTCCCGTCGCTTCCTGCTGTTCTCGTCACTTTCGGCGGTGCCGCTCGCTTCGGGTCACTGGCGCGCTCTGCGGTAGCGCACCGTCAGAAAAGATCCGGGGGCTGCGGTCGCTCAGGATCGCGAGATCAGTTGACGGAGTCGAGGGAGCTCCGCCCGGATGGCGCGGCGCTTCAACAGCAGGAAGCCGACGAAGATGATCACGAAGCCGACGACGGTGTTGATCGTCGGCACCTCCGCGAGAAACGCCCAGCCAGCGAGCGCCGCAGCGATCGGGGCGACGTACGAGACGAGGTTGATCTCGATCGGTCCGAGTCGGTCGAGGAGGTTGAAATAGATCAGGAATCCGAGCGCGCTCGCGACGAGCGAGAGGTACGACAGCGCCGCGAGCGACTCGACGGACCAGACGACGTCGGCGACGGACTCGCCGAGCCCAAGACTGATGCCGTGCATAATGAGCGCGCCGAAGACCATCGACCACGCCTCCATCGTCTCGATCGGGAGTTCGGCCTCGATGCGTCGGGTGAGCACCGACCCGAGCGCGAAGGCCGACGCGGCCCCGAAGACGAGCAGTTTCGCGGCCGCACCGCCAGCGAGGAGATTGTTCGGGTCGGGATTCGAGAGTACGACGACGCCGACGAGGCCGAGAAGCAACCCGGCGATTCCGAGCACCGTGAGGCGTTCGTCGGGCAGAAACAGTCGGGCGAACCCTGTCGTCAGCACGGGGCTGAGACTGACGATGACGGCCGCGGCTGCAGAGGTGACAGCGGGGTCCGTCTCGCCGATGAACAGCAGCGTGTGATAGCCGGCGATGATGAGCGTGGCCCCGACGGCGACGAGCGCCCATTGGCCGCGATCCTTCGGGATCGGGCGGTCGGTGACATAAAAGGCGTATGCGAGCATCAGCACGCCGGCGACGTCGTAGCGAAGCGCCGCGAAGAGGACCGGCGGAATGTACTCGAGACCCGCCTTGATGGCCATAAACGCCGAGCCCCAGGCGGCAGCGAGAAGAACGAATAACAGAACGTTTCGATAGCGTGTCACAGCGAAACTGAGACGGGGTCATTCCTCAACGTTTCGCTCTCACAACGTTTTTTCACCCGAGAGAGTGATGCTCCGCCTATGACTGACAGTTGCCGGGAGCCGACCGATGAAGAACTTGAGGCGGTCGAGGCCGCGGTCAACGACTATTACACCTACGGTAGCCCCTGGTCGATCGACCAGTACGACGTCGTCGTCATCGACGGGTACGAGACGGACGACGACACCTACACCGGGCGTCTGGCGGTCGTCGTGGACGGGGGCGCCAACGCGTCGACGTACGGCTTCACCGAGAGCGGGGAGGCCGTCCTCGTCAGCGACGCACTCAACGAGAGGCAGGGAATCGGCGCGATGTAAGTCTGGGTGCGCGCTGCGTCCGAATGGCGCGCAGCGTGGCAGATTATTCGGCGTCTTTATCTCGTTCGTCACGGATCGTCCGGAGAACGTCCTGACGGGCGACGATGCCGACGACCGTGCCGTCGTCGACCACTGGGAGGCGGTTAATGTCGCGTTCGTCGGCGGCGAGCAGGTCGAGAATCTCGTCGAGCGAGGTGTCCGGCGCGACCGAGACGACGTCCGCGGTCATCACCTCGCGAACCGGTTTATCGGCGTTCTTGAGGAGATCGACGCCCAGGTCGAGGTCGTCCCAGGAGACGTCGATGGCGTAGGTGAGCGTCTCGATAAACGGCGGAAACCCGACCGGGATCCACAGCGTCCGATCCTGGGTCTCGAAGAGGCCGACGAGGTCGTGCTGGGTCACGATCCCCACCAGCGTCCCTGCGTCGTCGACCACTGGGAAGCCGTTGAACTCAACCGTGGCCAATCGCCCGAGGACCTCGCTGACGTCGTTGTCAGGGGAGACGGTTTCGACGTCCTCAGTCATCAGATCGCTCGCCAGCAGGCTCAGGGTTGCGGTCATATCCGGGCAGTTTGTCGTCCGCCCGTCTAATAATTCCGGAACCACAGGGGAACATCGACCCAGTCGCGGCGGCCCAAACCTGAGATATCTTTAACAATCAGCGGACGATACTGGTTGTATGGCCGCTCACGGCCGGTCGACGCTGCGTGACTTGTTCGACGACTCCCCGACGCCACACATCGCACATCCGCCGCGAACACACCATCGACACTTCTACGTCGCCACCGACGGTTCGTATCGTCGCAACGACGACGGCGGCGGCCTCGGCGTCGTGATCGAAGCGCACGACGGCACCCGCGTCGCGCGACTCTCGGTGCCGGACGCCGCGCCGAACAACAACGTCGCCGAGTATCGCGCGCTCCATCTCGGACTCGACGTACTGGCCGCCCGGACGCCGGACGACGCCCGGATCGGCGTGCTGGTCGATCACGATAACCTCGCGGCGGCGGTCAACGGCGAGGTACTCGCGGGCGCTGGCGACGGCGCCGAGTGGCGACCGACCGGCGGCGAGCGGATCCCACCCGGCAGCGAGTCCCACTGGCGGGGCATCTGTGCACGGATCGCGGGCTTCGACGAACTCCGAGCAGCGCGGCTCGACGGCCGTGAAAACCCGGCGCACCCGCTCGCGAACGCGCCGGGCAAGTACGCGCACGTGAACCGACGGGCCGACCGCTGTATCGTCCCCGAACCGCTCGGGGCCGGCGGCGAACCCCGGGAGACTGCCGGCGGCGACGCGAACGCCGAACCGCAGTATCCGCCGCCGTCGCGCTTCGAGGGGCGCGCAAGCGACTGAACGGTTCCCGCGAGGGATCACAGTCCGGCGCTCGGGCCACGCCATCCACTTACGGGTGTCTCGGTTCGGTGAGCGAAGCGAGAACGAGTCGGTGCCGACAGCACACTACCGGAACGGCACAATCCTGTCGGGGTGCGAGCGGGTGTTGCGACCCTGGGGGAAAGCTCCATAGCCGCCCGCCTGAATGGTGGCGTATGGATAGTGACGGAAAGACAGACCGGTCTCCGAGTTCCGAGGCGGGTGACGGACAGACGGGTCCGCGATCGAGACCGACCGGCACGTGCTGGCTGATCGAAGCCGCCTCCAGCAACTACTGGAGAACAGCATTCGAACCGCCGTCGAACACGGTAGGGATCACGTCACGGTAACGGTGGGCGATTTCGACGGGGGTTGGACGTTGAAGACGACGGGCCGGGCGTGGCGCCGAGCAATCGCACGGGGACCTTCGAGGCGGGCGTTTCGACGACGCGCGCCGAAACGGGACTGGGACTGAACATCGTCGAGCAGGTCGCGGATGCGCACGGCTGGCGGATCCGTTGCACGGACGGAGAAGCCGGCGGCGCGCGGTTCGATCAGCAGTGTCGAGTTCGTCTCCGGTTGAACACCAGCGAACGTGGTCTGTTACTCCTGTGCGTCGACGACAGCGACCCCTGCGAGGTTGACGATATCTTTCACTTCGTCGCCGCGCTGGAGCACGTGGACCGGCTTGTCCATCCCGACGAGCATCGGCCCGATGGCCTCCGCGCCGCCGAGCCGTTGCAGCAATTTGTACCCGATGTTCCCCGCTTCGAGGTTCGGGAAAACGAGCACGTTCGCGGGTTCGTCAAGATCGGAGAATTCGTAGGTGCCTTCGAGAATATCTTCGACGACCGCGGTGTCAGCCTGCATCTCCCCGTCAACCGGGAAGTCCACGTCTGGGTCGGCGTGGAGTGATTCGACGGCGTCGCGGCTCTTTCTGGTCTTCTCGTTGTCGACGCTGCCGAAGTTCGAGTACGAGAGCATCGCGGCGCGCGGTTCGACGTTGAATCGCCGGGCGAGTTCGCCGGTGTGTTTCGTGATCTCCGCCAGCACGTCGGCGTCGGGATCGAGGTTGACCGTCGTGTCAGCGGCGAAGATGACGCGGTTCTTGAACGTGAGCATATAGACGCCGGCCGCGTAGTTCGCATCAGGCGCAGTCCCGATGATCGACAGCGGCGGGCGGAGCGCCGAGGGGTAGTGGTGAGTCAGCCCCGTCAGCATCGCGTCGGCGTCGCCCTGTTCGACCATCACGCTGGCCAGGTAGTTGCTGTCGCCACGGATCAGTTCGTGCGCCTCGCGCTTGGTGATACCCTCGCGCTGGCGGAGATCGTAGAGGCGGTCGGCGTAGTGGTCCCAGTCGCCCTTCCAGGGGTCAGCGATCTCCGGTTCGAACTCCAGGCCGAGATCCGTGGCCGTCTGTACGATCTCGTCGGTTTCACCGACCAGAACGGGGTGAGCGATGCCCTGCTCTCGCATCTGGTACGCCGCGCGGATCATCTTCTCGTCGGCACCTTCCGCGAGCGCGACTCGCTTGGGATCGGACTTCGCCTTGTTGAGGACGACGCGCATCATCTCGCGGGACTTACCGAGGCGGGCCTCGAGACGCTCCTCGTAGGCTTCGAGATCGACGTCGGTCCGGGCACAGTCAGACTCCATCGCCGCCGCCGCCACTGCGGGCGCGACCTCGAAGAGAACGCGTGGATCGAGCGGTTTCGGAATGACGTAGTCCGGACCGAACTGCAGCGGTTGGTCGCCGTAGGCCTTCACGACCGCGTCGGGAACGTCCTGGCGTGCGAGGTCGGCAAGCGCCTCCGCCGCGGCGCGTTTCATCTCCTCGTTGATCTCGGTCGCGCGCACGTCGAGCGCACCGCGGAAAATGAAGGGGAACCCGAGCACGTTGTTGACCTGATTGGGGTAGTCCGAGCGGCCAGTGGCCATAATGACCGTGTCGTCGCGGGCCGCCTTCGCCGCCTCGTAGTCGATCTCGGGATCGGGATTCGCCATCGCGAACACGATCGGGTTCTCGGCCATCGACGCGACCATCGCCTGCGAGACGATCCCGCCGACGGAGAGGCCGACGAACACGTCTGCACCCACCATTGCCTCTTCGAGGGTGTCGTCGTCCGTGGTGGACGCGAACTCCGCTTTGAACTCGTTGAGTCCCGTCCGGTCGGTCCCGATGACCCCCGAGGAGTCACACATCACGATGTTCCCGTGTCGGACGCCGAGTGACGTGTAGAACCGCGCCGTCGCAATGGCAGACGCGCCCGCGCCGGAGAAGACAATCCGGAGATCCTCGAGATCCTTGCCGACGACGTCGGCGGCGTTCAGTAGCGCCGCGCCCGAGATTATCGCCGTCCCGTGCTGGTCGTCGTGAAAGATCGGGATATCGACCTCCTCGCGGAGGCGCGATTCCACCTCGAAGCACTCGGGGGCCTTGATATCTTCGAGGTTGATGCCGCCGAAGGTCGGTTCCATCGCCCGGACGGTGTCGACGATCCGCTCCGGGTCCTCGAGGTCCAGTTCCACGTCGAAGACGTCGATGTCGGCGAATCGCTTGAACAGGACGCCTTTGCCCTCCATCACCGGCTTGGAGGCCTGCGCGCCGATGTCACCCAGGCCGAGGACGGCGCTGCCGTTCGAGACGACGCCGACGAGGTTCCCCTTCGCGGTGTACTCGTAGGAGCGACGTGCGTCCGCGTCGATGTCACGACACGGGGCGGCGACGCCCGGCGAGTACGCCAGGGAGAGATCCCGCTGGGTGTTCGTCGGCTTCGTTGTCGAAATCTCGATCTTGCCGGGAGGATCCTCGCGGTGATACTCCCGCGCGTCGTCGTCGAGTCCCATAGCGGCGGCGAGGATACCGGCACAAAAAAAGATACCTGTCGAATGCCGGTTCGACAGACAACGAATTACAACTCGGGGCCGAGTCGTGTTTTTGTCCTCCTCAGGCGCTGCCGACCGGTTTGACCGCGTGGCGTTCGATCGCGAAGTCGCTGCCCTCGATCGCGGATTCGACGCGGCGCGTCGGCCAGCGGTCGCTCCCTGTCAGTATCTCGACGTTGTCCTCAGTGACGAGTACGGTATCCTCGGACTTCGTCCCCCGGACGCTCGGGTTGTAGGCGTATGCGAGCGGGGCCTCGATCGGTTCGTCGCTCTCGGGGGTCGCGAACCACTCGCGGCCCGCGTACCCGGTTGCACCGCCCTGATGATGCTTCTGCCACTCGTCGGACTCGCCGAGTGTCGCGTACGCGTCGGCGACGACGTCGAAGATGTCGCCTGCGGTCGTAATTGACGGGACGGCCTCGTCCTCCTCCCCGTTCACGGCACGGTGGGTCGCGTCGAGCGCGGTGGCTTCAACACGCATTGCGGTCTCGTGGCGATCCGTCAGCCACTCTGGCGCGTCTGCGAACGCGACCGTTCGCGTCGCGCTGGCGTAGAGTCCACCACGCTCGGCCGTCACCGAGAGGAGGGCGTACGATCCGAGTTCGGCACCGGTCGGCGTGAAATGTCGGTACTGCTGTGCGCGCTCGCCGCCGCCGACGAGGACGACGGGAGCCTCGATGCCCTGACCCGCGAGCGTGATCCGAAGCCCCGCCGCCGCCTCGCGTTCGGTGTCTCCGGGCTGGAGTTCGCGCGCGACGCGCTCAATCGCCGCCGCGACCTCGCGGCCGAGCGTCCGGTATCGGTCGACGTCCGTGGGGGAAAGCGGGCGACGTAGCGGACTCGCGTCGATCGGTGCGAATCCGGGGACGTCGAAGTCGGCGGCCCCATCGCCGTCGGTCGCGTCGGCGACGGCCGAATCGAGCGAGGACTCGTACCAGGCTGACGCGGTGAGGTCGAACGCCTCCGGAAGTTGTTCACGCACGAGTCGTTCGGCCTCGATGTTGTCGGTGACGGCGACGAACCCGTCTGTCCGGGCGTAGCCCGCGGCCGCGACGCCGACGTCGGCGTCGCGATCGACGACGTTGCTACCGCCGGTAAGCCACGCGAAGGAGTTCGGCCGGGCGAACCAGACGGCGTCGAGTTCCTCGCGGTCGAGAACGGCCGACAGTCGCTCGCGCCGGTGTTCGAGGTGTTCGTCCGTCCGATCGACCACGCGCTGAGCGTCCGAAGTTCCGTCGCCTGTCCGCGCACGGTCGTCCGGCGGCGTCTCGTCTACCATAGTCGCACATTCCGCCGGAGCCCATTGAAACGTGTCGGAACGACGCGGCGAGACGCGCCGAAAGAGCGATTCAAGTGTCTCCGGATCTGACGGTCGCATATGGACGTGCGTCTTCGTCGTCTCGTCGGGGTCTCGGCGGCGCTTACGGGAATCCTGATGGTTCTCGGTGTGTACACCGCAGCGTCCGGCGCGGGGCTGACGTGCGCCGGACGCTGGCCGCTCTGTGACGGCTTCCTCGGCCTGTTTCCGGCGAACTGGAGCAGTTTCATCGAATGGTTCCACCGCTTCGTCGCGATGATCACCGGCTTCGTCGTCCTCGGGACGACGGCCCTGGCGTGGCGACGCGGTGCCGACCGGCGGATCCGCCTCGCGCTCGCTGCGTCGACGATCCTCCTGCCGTCGCAGATAGTCCTCGGTGCGCTCACGGTGACCACCTACCAGTGGGCCGTGTTACTCGCGCACTTCAGCACGGCGTCGATCATCTTCTCCGGCGTCGCGCTCGCGGCGGCAGCGGCGTATGCCCCCTTTGTTCGGGCGCGACAGGCGCTCGGCGTCGCGGGCGCGGTGCTCCCGGTCCTGTTGGTGTTGGCACCGCACGCCTTCGTCACGTTCGGGCCGCGGGTTCAGGCCGTGTACTACTTCCTCGGACTCGGTGTCTACGCGGCACTGCTCGCGGCGGCGGTGTGGGCGGATCCGGGGCAGTCCGCCAAGGCGCGGCGCGTCCGGCAACTGTCGGCGACGGCCGGGCTGATCGTCGTCTCGCTACTCGTAGTCGGCCGGCTGGTCTACGGCGGGACGCTGCAGTACGTCTCGATCGGGGGGAGTCTGCTCGCGCTCGCGCTCGTCGCGGCTGCGTGGGTCGCTGCCCGTCGAGAGGACGTCGGTCCGAGCACCCGGGGCGTCCCGGGCGGCGACTGACGAACGGGACGTCGACACAGCTGTGAAGACATCGACCGCCCAGAGTGTGGATCCGTCACAACTGTTAGATGCGCGGTCACGCGCGGTCAGAAACCCGCATCGAGGGTGAACGGACGTGCGCCAAAGCGACACGTTGTTATATTGCTCTCTATAACTGATCCCTGTTATGGACAGACGAACGTACCTGAAGACTGGAACGGGTCTACTGGCCGGCGGCCTCGTCGCCGGATGTACCGGCGGCTCGGGCGGAGACTCGACAGAGACGGCGACCGAGGGCGGCGATTCGATGACCGAATCAACGACCGAGGCGGAGACGACGGAGTCAGTCGTCCCCTCGACGGTAACGATCGGTTCGGACATCCCGTATCGGCCCTTCGAGTACGAGACGACCTCGGGCGAACTGACGGGCTTCGACGTCGAAATCGCCGAAGCGGTATTCAAGAGTCAACTCGGCGCCGAGTACGAGTTCCAGGCGACGAGTTTCGATTCGATCATCCCCTCGCTGAACAGCAACAACTTCCGGGTCATTATGTCCGCGATGACCATCAACGAGACCCGTGACCAGAAGGTCGACTTCTCCGACCCGTACTTCACCGCGTATCAGACCGTGATCGTCCGGAAAGGCGGGTCGATCTCGTCGAAATCCGATCTGAAGGGGCACCCGGTCGGCGTCCAGAAGGGGACGACGGGCGCAAACGCGGCCGAGGAGTTAAAATCGGAGTTCGACGGCGATCTCACCCTCAAGAAGTACGACCAGATCAACGGCGCGTTCCAGGCGCTCATCAACGGACAGGTCGACGCCGTCATCAACGACAACACGGTGAACGCCGGGTTCGCCAACGAGCGCGACGACGTCGTTTTCATCGAGGGCGAGGGCGTCGCCGCCGAGAGCGATCAGGAGGCCCCGCCGTACCTGACACTCACGATCGAGAACTACGGTATCGCGTTCCGCGAGGACGACGACACCTTCCGCCAGCGCGTCAACGAGGCGCTCGCAGCGATCAAGGAGAACGGTACCTACGACGAGATTTACTCGAAGTACTTCGCGGGATAATCTCAACTGGCTTCGTCCTCTTACCCCACCTATGGCAGACTCATACTCGAGCGCATCCCCGGAAGCTAACGCTGTCGCCGACGGGATCTTTGACGACCGGACGCTGAAATACCTCGGCGTCGCCCTGTCGAGTTTCTTCGCCCTGGGCGTCGTACTCCTGGTCCTTTACATTCTCTCGACACAGGTCGACTACGGGCTGATCCCGACGGTTCTCCCACAGTTCATCGGCGCGTACGGCCTGGTTCTCAGCATCGTCGTCATCAGCAGCATTCTCTCTGTCTCGAGCGGGATCTTCGTCGGACTCGCGCGGGTCTCGAAGACCCGGATCACGAGCGGGATCTCCGCGGCTTACGTCCAGTTCTTCCGCGGGACGCCGCTTTTGTTTCAGATATTCGTCATCTACTTCGGGGTCCCGACGCTATGGCCGGGGACGTTCCCCGTCTCGAACTGGGGGTTCCCGACGGCGATCATCGCACTGACGCTGAATCACGCCGCCTACGTCGGCGAGGCGGTCCGTGGGGGTATCGGGGCGGTCCCGGACGGCCAGATGGAGGCCGCTCGATCGCTGGGGATGGGCTACGTGCAAGCGATGCGCGAGGTCGTCATTCCACAGGCGTGGCGCAACGCCCTAGCGGCCGTCGGTAACGACCAGATCATCCTCGTGAAGGACACCTCGCTCCTGACGGTGATCGCGATTCCCGAACTGATCCAGCAGTTCCGCGACGTCAACAGCGCGACGTTCGACCCGTGGACGCCGCTGGTGTTAGTCGCCGTCGCGTATCTCTCGATCACGATTCCGATGGGACGACTCGTCACGTATCTCGAAGACCGAGCCGACTGGGGCGGTGAGACGAATGAGTAGCGACATCCTCCTAGAGTTCGACCACGTCGACAAGTACTTCGGCGATGCCCACGTCCTCAAGCAGGTCTCGCTGGACGTCACCGACGGCGACGTCTGCGTCGTCGTCGGTCCCTCGGGATCGGGGAAGTCGACGCTGCTCAGGTGTGCGAACCGCCTCGAAGAGATTCAGTCGGGTGAGATCCGCCTCGACGGGGAGTCCATCTCCGACCCCGACGGCGACATCAACCGCCTCCGGCAGCGCATCGGGATGGTCTTTCAGTCGTTCAATCTCTTCCCTCACAAGACCGCGCTGGAGAACGTGATGCTCGCGCCGCAGAAGGTCCGGGGCATCGACGAGAACACCGCCAGACAGCGGGGGGAAGAACTGCTCGAAGACGTCGGCCTCCTCGAACAGGCGACCTCGTATCCGAATCAACTCTCCGGCGGCCAACAACAGCGGGTGGCCATCGCCCGGGCGCTCGCGATGGATCCGAAAGTGATGCTCTTCGACGAAGTGACGAGCGCATTGGATCCCGAACTCGTCGGCGAAGTCCTGGGCGTGATGCGGGAACTCGCCGACGACGGGATGACGATGATGGTCGTCACCCACGAGATGGGCTTCGCCCGCGAAGTCGGCGACCGGGTCGTCCTGATGGACGAGGGACGGATCGTCGAATCCGGCGCGCCGAAATCGTTCTTCGGAAGCCCGGATACCGAACGCGGCGAGCAGTTCCTCTCGAAGATCCTTTGAGGCGTTTTCCCGGTCGGTGTTTCGGTCGCCGGCAAAGCACTTGTTCACGGGTGCAGAAATTTCGAGTAATGACCAACGTCCCCGGAGCCGGCTTCGTCGTCTTCCTCGGCATCGCTGCCGTCGCGGTCATCCTCCCGCTTCTCGCCGGCGTGAGCCTGCTTCTAGCGAGAGTGGCGGGTCGTCGCCTCGATGCGACGCTCTTGGCCGTCCATAGCCTCGGCATCGTGGTCGGCGTGTTCCTGTTCGCGTCCGGAACGGTCCCCGGAGTCCAGAGTCTGGATCTCTCCGTCGGCGCGCTCGTCGGCTTTCTCAGCAGCGCGCTCGCCGTCGGAGTGCTCATCGCGCTGCTCGGAGAGTGGGGACCGATCGCTCTCGGCGCGCTCGTGACGTTCCTGCTTCGCGAAACTGATTACGCCCGAAGCGTTCGGTGTTCGACCACGGGATACGTCGTCGGCGGCGTCGGCGGCGCGGTCATCGGACTGCTCGTGTCCGGAACCGTCCTCGGGGCTGTTGCGGGCGCGCTGCTCTCGATTCCGGGCGCGCTCCTCGGCGTCGCAGTCGACGTGACGGCGACGCGGTTCGAGACGTCGGGCAAGCCCGTATAGCCGTTGCCGCTCTGTCCCCGGATCCGACCGCGACAAGTCACATAAAGTCCGAAAGGCCGGCCTGCCCGTCGTCCTCGGCCGCGGCATCGTCCGTTTCGGCCGGTTCGCCGTCGTCGTCGAGCACGTCTGAATCTAGCGTCTGCTGGCTGTCGTCGTCGGCACCGTCGTCCGCGTCGGAGTCCTCCTCGGCGGCGTCAGAGTCGACGCGGCGTTCGCCCGCGAACGCACCGTCGGCGTGATCTTCGACCGCCTCCGAGCGAAGTTCGGCCGCGTCCTCGACAATCGACTGGACCTTGTTGGTGGTCTCACCGCTGCCCGTGACGTACGAGACCGCGGCCTCGTCGAGGTCGTACCACGCGGCCATCGCGACGGTTAGATCGCGCGGCTTACAGTGATGCGTCATCGCGGCGAGAAACGGCAGCACGTCGAGGCGCGCAGTCGACATCGAGAACCCGCCGGAGTCGGCGATCGATCGGACGATTTCGTCGCGCGTCGAATCGCGCGTCGAGCGGTATGGCGCGCCGCCGTAGCGCGTCCACCCGCCGCGGGTGTGATTGCGTGCGGCTGCAACGCCGCCAGCGAGATTGTCGGTGGCGTAGCGCCACCACGAGTAGTCGTAGTCGGTGGCGTACACACGACTGGTCCAGACGTCGGCGTTCGCCAGGAAGTCGTAGGCGCGGACGAGTTCGTCGTCCTCGTAGACGAGACTGACCTTGTCCTCGATCCACTGCACCAGGTCGTCGGGTGTCTCGTCCACGGCGTAGGCCGTCTGGAGCGCGTCTTCGGCCGACTCCTCTTTCAGCACGGCATCGAGGAACTCGAACAGTCCAACCGATCGGTTCCGCGACCCGGTCGTAACGTCGTCGAGTGTGACTCGCTCCGTCCCGTCGGCGGTCGCCTGAAGATCCTTGACGGCCGCGCGGAGGTCGCCGCTGTCGGCTTCGGCGATCTGTTCGAGCGCCTCCTCGTCGAACTCGATTCCCTCCTTCCGGAGAATGTCGCGCAGGACGGGAACAATCGAGCGCGCGGAGACGTCGCGGAACTCGATCTCCTGTGCAGCGTTTCGGAGACCGTTCGACATCTCGTAGTACTCGTTGGCGATGAGGACGATCGGCTGGTTCGATTCTTTGAGTAACTGGGTGACGGCCTTCGCGCCGCCGCGATCGTACTGGTAGTGGATGTTGTCGGCCTCGTCCATAATCACCAGTTGGCGGCCGTCGCCACCGCCGCCGACCGATCCCGAAAGCGTAGCGTTCCGGGAGGCGCGGCCCGCGAGGCGCTCGATCGCGTCCGCGGTCCGCTCGTCGGAGGCGTTCAACTCGACGGCCTCCCAGCCCATATCGTTCGCCAGCGCGTGCGCCGCCGAAGTCTTGCCGACGCCGGGCGACCCGTGGAGGACGACGGGTTCGCGGTGGTCGTCCCACGTCTCGGCCCACTCCTGCAACGCGTCGCGGGCCTTGTTGTTGCCGCGGACCGCAGAGAGCGTCGACGGGCGATACCGCTCGGTCCAGTCGGTCATTGTCGAACTGTAGTCGGTGGCGCGTTTAGTGATTGCGGAGCGCCAGCGGGCGTCGTCCCGACGTCGGGCGCCGCCGTTCGTGGAAGTCGAGCAACAATTTATGCGAGCACGTGCCGAACGGGGGGTATGAGCGACGACGAGAGCGCGGTGGTGTTGAATCGGTCACAGATCGACGACGTACTCGGAACGGGCGGCGTCGGAGTGCTGGCGCTCGCTGACGACAACGAACCGTACGCGATTCCCATCTCGTACGGCTACGACGCCGACGCCGGCGAGGTGTTTCTCCGTCTCGGGTTCGGCGAAGCGTCCGAGAAGCGGCGGTTCCTCGACAGTTCCGACGGTGTCGCGCTCGTCGTCTCGAACGAGTCCGACGAGGGCTGGGTGTCGGTCGTGGTCCGCGGGCCACTGAGCGACGTACCCGAGGCGAGCATCGACGGGGCCGTCGTCGAATCGATTCGGACGGTCGACATCCCGTTTTTTACCGTGTACGACCAACCTCCCAGAGAACTGGAGTACGACCTCTACCGCCTCACTCCCGACGAGATCACGGGGCGGCGCGAGAAGCCGTCTGTCGGGATCGAGTGACGACAGGACGCTCGGTCACGAGCCGGACCCATCTCGCGGTCACGGTGTGTCGGTGAACGCCTGAACGTCACCGTCGTTGGTGATGCCGACCTCGATGGGCGAAGTGAGTTCGTTCTGTTTCGTGCAACCGTCGAGTGAGCCGTACAGATGCGTGTAGAGTTTCGGACGGCAGTAGTCGATTTTGATGCCGGCCTCGTCGGCGTGCTCGTAGACGGCGTTGACGAGTTCGTCGAAACTGGTGCCCGGTTCGACGGTGAACTGTACCGGCGACCGGACGGTCCGAACCAACTCCAGTGTCCGCCGGGCTTTCTCGACGTTCGATTGGGCTGCCCGCTCGACGGCACTAACGTTCGAGTTGGTGGTGCCCAGTCGCTCGGCCACCTCCTGCTGCGTCAGCCCCTGCTCTCTGAGTTCGAGGATTTCCAGTTGACGCGCTGTCAGCGTCGTCGACTCCACAGCGACCATACGAATCAAACAGAAGTGTTTTAGATAATCTTTTCCCTCAAAGAGTAGTCTATCGTGTATGGCCGAGGAGGGAGCCCGTGGAACGCGTCGCCGGTTTCTCCGGGCCGTCGGCGTGACCGCCGCGGCCGGGCTGGCAGGCTGTGCCGGCAACGAGGGTGGCGCCGAGGGGGCAACGCCGACCAGGTCGGCGACGGGGACGACGGGCGGCGACGGCGGGTCGTCCACAACGGTTGCGATCCTCTCCGCCGGAAGCCTCCAGTACGCGCTCGAAACCGGACTGAAGCCCGCGGTCGACGTGCCGGTGCGGATCGAATCGCACGGCTCGGCGACGGTCGCCCGGATGGTCGCCGAGGGCCAGCGCGATCCAGATATCGTCACTGTGGCGGACACCGCGCTCTTCGAGGGCCCGATCACGCCGTCGTGGTACTCGGTGTTCGCGAGCAACGCGATGGTCCTCGTCTACAACCCGGACACCGACGCTGGACAGCGCATCGCGGCCGCCAGCCCGGACGAGTGGTACGAACCGCTGGCCGGCAGCGACGTCAGCGTCGGGCGGACGGATCCGGACCTCGATCCCCTGGGCTACCGCACGCTGTTCACGCTCGAACTCGCCTCGCGGTACTACGACGGCGCGTCGAACCTGCGGGAGCGACTCCTCGAACGCGACCAGATCTACCCGGAAACGTCGCTACTCAGTCAGTTCGAGGTCGGCGCGATCGACGCGGCGTTCGCTTACCGCAGTATGGCCGTCGAGCGCGGCTACGACTACGTCGAACTCCCGGACCGCATCGATCTCAGCAATCCCGTACACGAGTCGGAGTGGTACGAGACCGTCTCGTACACGCTCCCGAGCGGCCAGGAGGTTCGCGGCGGGTTCATCAGTTACGGATCGACGATCCGAGCGCTGAGCGACGCGGCGCTGGCCGTCTTCGACGTTCACACCACCGGAGACTACCTCGCGGAGTCGGGGTTCGTCCAACGTGATCGGTTTCCGACGTACGAAGGGTCGCCACCCAGTCAGGCCCGTAACGCCGTTGAGGCATCGACCGCGACGCAAGCGAGCCCCGGCGCGGATCGCTTGCTGACGAGTGGGGTTTCGGAACTCACGGTTCTCATCTGAGCAGTATGGCAGCGCACTCCACTCGGACGAGGGCGGTTCGGCGGCTTGACTGGCTCACCGTCACGCTGTTGCTCGGCGGTGTCTTGCTCGTCTACTACCTCGCGCCGATGCTCTCGCTGTTCCTCGCTGTCCCGCCGGGGGAGATTGTCGGAGAGATGACGAACCCGACCGTGCTGGGTGCGGCGACCACCTCGCTGCTTTCGGCGTCGATAACGACGGTGCTGGCCACGCTGTTCGGATTGCCGCTGGCCTACTGGCTCGCCCGCACCGACGCAGTCGTGAAGAACCTCGTTCTCGCTGTGATCCTCCTGCCGCTGGTGCTCCCGCCGACCGTGGGAGGTGTGGTATTGCTCACCGTGATCGGCCCGAATACAGTCGTCGGGAGCCTCGCGTCGACGGCCGGGATCCAACTCACCCGATCGCTGGCCGGGGTCGTCCTCGCGCAGACGTTCGTCGCGTCCCCGTTCGTCGTCGTGACCGCGAAAGCGGCCTTCGAGGCGGTCGATCCGACGCTCGAATACGCGTCGCGGTCGCTCGGGAAGGGCCGCTGGGCGACGGCGCGGAGCGTCACGCTTCCGCTGGCCGGGCCGGGAATCCTCGCGGGCGTGATGCTCGCGTTCGCGCGAGCGATAGGCGAGTTCGGGGCGACGATGATGCTGGCGTACTACCCCCGAACGATGCCGGTCCAGATCTGGGTGTCGTTCGTCTCGCTCGGTCTCGAAGACGCGTATCCGATCGCGATCATCCTGATCGGCGTCTCGATTGCAGCGCTGGCCATTCTCAACACCGTCGCGTCCAACCCGTGGGCATGAGTCTGGAACTCGACCGTCTCGAACGGGCCTACAGCGGGTTCGAACTCGGGCCCATCGATCTCACGATCGACCGGGAGGTGCTCTCGGTTCTCGGCCCGTCGGGGTGTGGGAAGACGACGTTGCTATGGCTGATCGCGGGAGTTCTCCAGCCCGATGCGGGCCGGATCACGCTCGACGGTCGGTCGCTCGAAGGGCTTCCCCCAGAGCGTCGGAACGTCGGTTTGGTGTTTCAGGACGGCGCGCTCTTTCCGAATATGACCGTCGGGGAGAACATCGCGTACGCCAGTTCGGATCCCGCGTACACCTCGGCGTTAGCGGAGTTGCTGGAGGTCGAAGACGTGCTCGGGCGCCGACCGCAGACCCTCTCGGGCGGCGAGCGACAGCGGGCCGCTCTCGCGCGGACGCTCGCGACCGAACCGGCGGCGCTGCTCTTGGACGAACCGCTCTCGAGCCTCGACGCGCCGATCCGCCGCCGCCTCCGGAGCGAACTCTACGACCTCTTCGATTCGATCGGGATCCCGGTGGTGCTGGTGACGCACGATCAGCGGACGGCGACGGCACTCGGCGACCGAATCACGGTACTCCGCGCCGGTGCTATCGAGCAAACGGGACCGTCGACTGCCGTTCTCGACCGCCCGGCGACCCGGTTCGTGGCCGACTTCACGGGCAACGAGAACATCTTCGAGGCATCGGTGTCCGATCGCGGGTCGGGGACGGTCACGCTCCGGGTCGACGACCTCCGGTTCCGTGCCACAATCGGGCCCGACTCCGGGCCTGCGGTCGGTTCGACGCTCACGGCGTGTGTCCATCCCTCCCGCGTGCGCCTCCGGACCCCTCCGACGGAGCCAGAAGCGGTGGGAAGTCTCATCGAAGGGACGGTTCGCCGCTGGCTGAACGAGGGCGATGAGTACCGGGTCGTCGTCGAACTGGCGGACGCTTCGCTCACACTGACGGCGGCGGTGTCGCCGCCTGAGTTCGAATCGCTCTCGGTCGACGTGGGGTCGAGTCTGCAGGTCGCCATCGCACCGGACGCAGTACATCTGATCTCTGTCGACAACCCAGACGAACGGTCAGGCAACCGCACCGACGCTTCGGACCGGAACTGAGGCTCTCGTCGAGACGACGACCAGAAGACATCATAATACGGGACACACCTTCGATCGATGTCACGCACGTCGTCGTCCCAGGGCAGTCTGGTGCCAAACGGTCGAACCACACTGATCGACGGAGCCGGCGGGCTCATCTCGTTCCTGCTGACGTACGCGCTCACCTACGCCGTGGCGGGCCAGCAGCTCTCGAACTCGCTGGCTTCCCGCGTTTTGGAACTCGCAACCGGCGATCCGGGGACGTGGAAACTCGTCGGCTGGGTGTTCTTCAACGCCCACTACGTCACAACAGAGATTCCCGGGCTGTTCGGATCGACAGCGGTGAACTTCGTCGGCCGGGGCGACACCTTCCCCGGTTGGCTCTTTCTCCTCCCGCCGGTCATCCTGCTGATCGTGGGAGCGCTCGTCGGCGTCGTCAGTCGTGCCGACAGAGTGCTGTCTGGGGGCCTCGCGGGCCTGACGGTCACCGTTGCGTACCTGCCGCTTGCGATCGTCGGGGCGTTCCTGTTCTCGATATCGGTCGGCGACGCCTCGGCAGGGCCGACGCTCGTCACCGCGATTCTCCTGACCGGCCTCGTCTACCCGCTGGTCTTCGGAGCGGTGGGTAGCGCGCTGGGATCGTTCGCCGGCGAGTAGTGACTCACAGGCCGCGAGCGACCATCTCGCCCCAGCGCTCGAAGCCGTATCGATCGTAGAACGCTTTCGCCCGCGGATTGGTCGGATCGACGTCGAGGGCTATCCGGTCGAGTGGCAGGTCTTGCAATCGAGCGCACGCGAGCGCGGCCTCGAGGAGGTCGTCGGCGACGCCCGTCCCGCGCTGTTCTTGTCGGACGTAGATCTCGTTGAGAACGGCGGCGTCCCAGATGAACGCCAGCGACTCTGGGAGGAGAAAAGCGTATCCGACGAGCGGCGGTTTCGACTCCGTCGGGTCGGTCGTCTCGGCGACGACGACGCAGTCTGGATCCTCGTCGACGCACCGGTGGACCCAATGGAGCCACCGCTCGCGATACTCGTCGGTCAGTTTCGCCGCGTACGTCTCTCCTTTTTCGTCGCCACCGGTCTCGGAGCCGAGTCCCAGTTCGAAGTTGCGCTTCAACGCCCACAGCGCGGACGCGTCGTGGGCTGCTGGATTGTACGGGCAAACCGTGATCGCCCCGGTGGGATCGTTCATCGTGTGATCTCGATCCACCGAGGACAAGAACGCACCCATTCGGGGACATCTAGTCGGCTTGTCGAAGCCGGACGCCCGTCACGAACGCCGACAGCGGGAGCAGCCACGCACGAAAGCCCGTCATCGCGACGGGGAAGAGCCGCTCGACGGGCTGTTGGCTCCCGGCGCTTCCGCCGTCGCCGCCGCTCTGGCCCAGCGTCGGCTCGGCGTCGAGGACGGTTCGGAAGTCGAAGTTCCCCGTCGTTCGCGGTCGATCCTGTGGCTGGGCGGGTGGCGAGAGATCGACGAACGTCTGTACCCATCCCCGGTCCGTGGAGTAGAACAGCCGGCCGTCGACGGTGTAGAACTGGTCGTGAAGCGGGTAGAAGGCGTTGACGCCGCCCACGACCAGATCCGGCACGATCGCCGCACCGAACAGACAGACCACGGCGACGAAGGCGACGTTGACGCCGCGCTCGCCGTAGCGCTCGCGGAGCCAGGAGTCCGCCCGAAATTGCGTGTCCCAGAGGAGTACAGCGAGTACGAGCGTCGGCAACAGGAACGTGTGGCCTACGGAACGGTGCGCGCCGGAGAGGATCGGCTCGAGCGCGACGTCCAGATCCGGAAGGATCGTCGCCCCGGCGATGACGAGCGCACTCCGGCGGTCGAACGCTTCACCGAGGAGCCCTGCCGCGAGCAGGAGCGCGATGGCGACGTGGACGAGGGTCGAAGGCACCGACGAGTACTGACGCGCCGGCGGACTTGAACGTTCCTGCGGGACGGGACGGGAGCGGGATCGACGCGGCGAGAGTCGCATCTGTCGCTCAGTGGAAACTGAAGGCTCTTGGCGAACAGTCGGCACTCCTCGGAGGGCCCGCGTCGACGTGCCGAGCAACCGCGGTCCGACGCGGGGTCGATGTCAGATCATACCCCTGCTGGTCCCGCTTTGGCACATAAACCTCCGCCTCCGGTTGCGGTGTCACGTCGGGTGTACGTCGTCGTTCGTCGAACCCCACCTTCGATACGCTTTTCCACCTGTCCCGCCCACCTCTGGGCAGAATGCATCGAGTGCCAGCGAGTGATGGGGGCCTCCGGCTGTGACCACGGTGCCCAGAGAGGATCTGGCGCGGCGCATCGCGGGCGAAATCACCCTGAGCGACGACCCCGGCGCGACGCTCCGGAAGTGGCGGACGGACTTCGACGTCTCACAGACCGTCCTCGCCGACCAGTTGGACGTCTCCTCGTCGGTCATCTCCGACTACGAGAGCGGGCGGAGAGAGAGCCCGGGCATCGGCGTCGTCCGTCGAATGGTCCAGGCGCTCTTGGAGATCGACGAGTCGCGCGGGGGTGGCCGAATCCGTCAATACGCCCGCGTCATCTCTGCCGGCTTCGAGAGCGACATCGTGCAGGACCTGCGGGAGTACCCGACGTCGATCCCACTAGAGACGCTCTACGACGCGATGGACGCGACTGAACTCGTCCGCGGCGATCAGGATCGGATCAGCGGCCACACGGTTATCAACAGCATCGAGGCGATCACCCGGCTCTCCTCAGAGGAGTTCTATCGCCTGTACGGGCAGTCCACCTCGCGGGCGCTGGTCTTCACCAGCGTCACGCGCGGCGAGTCGCCGCTGGTCGCGATGCGCGTCGTCAACCCAACGCCGAACGCAGTCATCCTGCACGGCCTCACCGAAGACGACCTCTGGGAGCACGCCCCCTCGCTGGCGACGATAGACGGCTTCTCGCTCGCCATCTCGAACCGGGATCTGGAGGAGATGCTCGAGGATCTCCGGCGACTGCCGTAGACTGGCTGCCCTGTCGATCGGCAGCCCCGGAGAAGACTTTCTTCAGCCGCCCACGTGGACCCAGTATGTCCACTGCAACTGTCTCGACTCCCGATACGGACGAGGAGTGCGCGTACTGCGACTCGAGAATCTTCGATCACGACCCGATCTGCGTCCGCGACTGCGACGACGACTGCGGGTCACCCACGTACTTCTGCAACTACGCGTGTCTCACGGCCCACGTCGAAGAACGCAATCTGATGGCGGGCAACGCCTGCCGGTGGTCGCCCGAAGACGGCTGCTGTTGAGCAACGCTACCGAAGTACTGAAGCGGTGAAGCGGTCTACTCGATGTAGTCGTAGCGCCGCTCGTTCATCCGGCCCCAGCCGGTGAAGACGAACTCGTCCTCGGGCGGGGTGAACTCCTCGACGTCGGCCTCCTTCTCGTGGTTGTGGACATCGTGGATGAGTTCGTACTCGTCGTAGTCGAGGTCGTAGCGGGCGTCGAGTTGCGGCGTCACGTCGACGGCTTCGACGGCCTCGCGCCAGCCGCTCTGTACCGTCTCGCTGTGGATCTCCGCCTGTGCTCCCGAGCCGTACGAGCCGACGAGCAGTCGCTCGCCCGCGAGATCCACGTCGTTCTCGATAGCGGCGCGGAGTGCCGAGAGCCGCGCGACGTGTACTGAACCAGTGTACCAGTTGCCGACCTGTCCCGAGATGTCGACGGTCGGATCGATCGCCCGTTCGTACCACTCCTGGTATCGACGGGTCTCTTTCAGTTCGTCCATATACGCCCGGATCGCCTCCTCGTACGCCTCGCGGTCCGCGTAGCCGTTCTCGCGGGGTTGCATTCCGATGTCGTCGGCGAGTGCGTCCTCGATTTCGGTACCGCGCGTGATGTGGCGATACCCGAGCAGCGCGGCCTTCCGAACCATTCCCGGATACGGCGTGTGGAACGGGAAGTACACGAAGTCGTCGGGGTGCGTGTCGCCCGTGGCCGACTCGTAATCTTCCAGCGCTTCGCGCATCCGAGCGAGATACACCTGAATCGACCGCTTGCCGTCGACGCTCGGGAACTGCTGATTCGGTTTGAGGAAGTCGGTCTCGTCAGCGCTCCCGTACCCCTGCTCGGTCGAGAGCGAGACGATGTCCGGATCCTCGTCGATCAGCATTGCGACCGCGCCGGCGCCTTGCGTCGCCTCACCGGGATCGCCACGCTCGTAGAGCGCCATATCGGTCGCAACGACGAGCGCCGCGCGGCCCCTGTTGCGACCCGCGCGGATCCAGTTGTACGCGTCGTCGATGCTCTGGGTGCCCGCCAGGCACGCGAACTTCCGCTCGCCCTTGTTCGCGTGGTGGAAGTTGCCGTCGTAGACCTGTTCCAGACAGCCCGCGATGTACGTCGAGACGGGTTTGGAGTTGTCGAAGGCTGACTCGGTCGCGACGTCGATTCGACCGATGTCTTCGGGGGTGAGCCCCTTCCGGTCGATCAGCTGTTTAGCGGCGTTCGCCCCCATCGTGACGATGTCCTCGTAGACGTCCGGGAGCGACGAGTACTCGATGCCGATCCCCTTCTCGTACTTCCCGGGGGCCTCGCCTTTGACCGGCGCGAACGTATTCGGGAGGTCGAGTCGGAGTTTTCCCGTCCTGATCTCGATCGCGTCGATGCCGACGGCAGTCATAGGTACGACATCACCCGTATCGCTTATTGATGTGTCGATGCCCGTATCGACGATTGTCTAATCCGTGCCGACGCGGCACGCTCTCCGGCTCACTGGCCGCCAAACCAACTGTTCCGCCAGTCCTCGGGACTGTTGTCCCAGCCCTGTCCCACCAGTCGTCAGTGTCGTCGTCCTAGCTCTGTCATACCAGTTGTCCCAGCCGTCGCCCCACCAACCGCCGTCGGATTGTCACTTCCACGCTCGTTGAGCCGCCCGACAGTGGACTCTAGCGCGTGTCGTCCTCGCTGTCTACCGGCGGACCGGCATCGTCTCAGAAGCGCCCAGGCGGGTATGCGGCGGCGGTCTCTTCCACGCGAATCGGGGCGGTGAGCGCGTTCGCGTTGTCGCCATCGTCGCTATCGTCGGAACCATCATTCCCGTTGCCATTTCCGTTTCCGTTGCTCTCGCTCTCGTCGTCGCCCTCGCTCTCATCGTCACCCTCATTATCGTCCTCGTCGTCGCCTTCTCCCTCGCTTTCGACGGTTACCACCGTGGTGTCCTGCCCCGAAGCGGTCCCGTTCTCTGCAGTGAATTCGACCGTCACCGTGTGGTTCCGGTCTGTGACGTTCTCGCGGACCTCGAACATCGGATCGATCGTGTCGCCATCGACGACGGCAACGGCGTCCGACGGAAGCCCGTCTATGTCGGTGATCCGCCAGTCGTAGGAGAGATCAGTGGCAGCATCCGGGACCGTCCCATTCAGTCCGACGGACGACCCCGCCTCGCCCGAGACGGTTCGGTCGTCTCCAGCATCGACGGAGATGGCTCGATCGATCGACCCTGCACCCGCGGCAGAGCCCGACACTGCGAGGGATCCCACTGTCAGGCTCCGGCGGACGACTACAGCCCCTGCAGATTCATCGACGACCGTCACCGTGACGTCGTTGCCGGCGGACTCCGCCCAGTCGAGTCCCCAGGTCTCGCCCGGATCGAACTGTCCGTTTGCGTCGCCGCGGCGGATCGACCCATCGGCGAAGCGGAACGTGTACCCGCCGGAGGCGTTCATAACGATCACCCGGATGTCTGCCGTCGAGAACGTCCGCCCACCGTTGTGCGACAATCGCAACTGATCCTCGGTGGCCGCGACTCTGATGTCGATTCCCGCGTCTGTTGTGCTGCCGGCACCACCCGCCGCTCCGCCGCCGGATCCCCTGGTCGTCGACGCGACGTAGTACGCCCCGAACGTGGTCGCGCTGACGACGACCACCGCGATGAGTAGCAGACTCGCGAGAGACTCCGTCTGAGCGCGATCGGTTCGTGAGCGCCGGTCCACTCGAATCTGTCGCCATTGGATAGTAAAAAAAGTCACCTCGGAATTTCACGTATGATATTCGTTCTGCCTACGCAGATGCGGTCACATCGAAGTCCTCAGTGTATTGCGTGCCCCCAGTGGAGTACGTCAGCGTGACCGTGATGCTCTCGCCCGACATATCGACTGTAACAGGATTTGGATTGCGAGATTCATAGAATTCGAAAACATAGAACCGTGCGGATTGTGATCCAGATATCTCAGCTTTGTCAGTTAGATCACCGGTAGAGCCGATTTCCCACTTGCCACTGTTTATATTGTTATCTTTCGTTTCGTAGGAGCCGTCTTCGGGATTCTCGGTGCCACTGCCGTCATCACCGACGTCAACGAACACTTCTCGCTCCCCATTTCCCGCTTGGTTGCCACCTTCATAGACCAAGGTCGCACTATTGGACGGATTGGATAGGGTGATGCTCTCGATCGTCACTGTGTCCGATCCGTCATTTGCAATTACGAACTGGATTCCGGTCGAGTCGCCGCCGTTCGCGCTGGCTTCTCCGCTCCCGGCCTGAAGTGAAAGCGGCCCGCCACTACCGCCGCCGCCTCCGGTCACCGACTGAACGACGAGGTCGTACTGCACGTTCTCCTGTTTGCTTCCGTTGAAGTCCGAACTTTCGACGTCGTATTCGCTCCCGTTGACGGCTCGCAGGTAAGATACGTTGACCCGGTCACCGCCCGGCGGCGGGGCCGTGTACTGATAGCGATAGCGACCCGGTTCAACTGTCACGCCGTTCTGCATCTCCGGCGGTCGGTCGGTCGCTGCGAGGACGTCCGCACCGACGGGGTTGTTGAACCGGTCCCGCGATTCGACCACGAACGGGTACGTTCGCCCCTCGAAGGGCTGTTCGACGAGGTCGTCGACACTCGTCAGATAGGCGGGCTCGGTGCCCTCGACGTTCGTTCCGACGCCGACTTTCGAGAGCTTCAGCTCGTAGGTCACGCCCGGCTCGAAGAACAGTTCGACGCCAGCGGCGTGATTCTGGACGTCGTACACGTGCGCGTCGGTGGACGCGTTGCTGGGGTCGTACTCGCCCGACTCGCTGAGCAGTTCTTCCCACGTGTCGGCACCGAGTCGAGAGGGCAACACCACCGAGACGTCGCCGCCGTCGCTGTCGTTCGAGATGCTGACTGTCCGCGTCGAGACGCTCACCGCGCGGGGATCGACGGTCAGCGTTCCCGATCCGCTCCGAGAGAGGTCTCCCGAGAGCACGACGAGTGAGATGCGCGATCCGGCGACCACCGACTGACCGGTCAGCGTGAGGTTCCCCGAACGGAAGTGGTTGTACACCACGCCGTTCTCGTAGACGGTCGTCGGCGCGTTCTGGAAGTTCGCGTAGTTCGGGCGGTAGACGAGCGACGCCGTCGTGTAGTTGCGCGGCGTCCCGTTCCAGAAGTCGTCGGTCTCGGGGTAATCCACAGTTGCCGTCGTGCTGTCGTCCGCCTCGGCGTTCTGGATGCTAATGTCCCCGAGGGCGGTCGTCGAAAGGGAGCCACTCGGCGGTGCCGGATTGACCGCGACGACTCGGGACGGATACCGCGTCCCGAGTTCGACCCCGACGGGCGCTGCGGACCCCGTCGCCGCGGTCCCGAGGATCGCGTTCCGGACTTCCTGCATATCCGCCTGCACGCGCTGATTGTGCTGGAACTCGACCTGGCTGTTCTGATTGGGGACCACCGTCGCCTGATACAGCGAGAGCGTGACGACGAGAAACCCGAGGAGTAGGACAGCGCCGATCTGGACCGTGACGGCTCGCTCATCCCCCCGGAAATCCATACCTCCGAATGTGCAGTTGCCGGGTAAAAACGTGCCGCCCGTCGGGTGATACCGAGGCCGTGGTCGACCGGGCAGGCTCGCCGCTCACGGCGCGGCGTGTGGTCGGACGACTCAGTCTTCCTCTTCGACGACCTCGGGGTCGCTCATCGCGCTCTGGAGGCTGTCGAGTCCGTTAACCCACTCGGAGACCAGCCCGTACTCCAGTTCTTCGGCGATCGCCATATCGAGTTCGTCGCCGTGGATGATCCGCGTGCCCGCCTGGACTAGATAGCCGAGCGCCGCGTCCATATCCTCTTCTGCTTCCGCCGCGGCGGCGGCCTCGACGTACTCGGCGAGCGGGACGTCTTCGGCCGCGCCCGCGACGATGTACTCCTCGGCCGCGTAGAAGACACAGACGAGGCTCGTCTGGACGCCGTCGACGAGCATCTGCTTGTCCTCGCGCGCGGCGTCGTCTTCGATGTCCAGCCTTGGCTCTGAGAGGACAATCGCACGAACGCGCTC
Source organism: Halobellus sp. (assembly GCF_042218505.1). Taxonomy (NCBI): domain Archaea; kingdom Methanobacteriati; phylum Methanobacteriota; class Halobacteria; order Halobacteriales; family Haloferacaceae; genus Halobellus; species Halobellus sp. The sequence goes on along the minus strand of NZ_JBDGQZ010000056.1, from coordinate 1,878 downwards.
GAGTTCGTCGATCGCTTCCTCGTCGTCGAGACGCTCGTCCTCGAAGGCGGAGACGATCTTCGCGATTGCGATGGCGGCGTCGTCCTGTAGATTCAAGAGCAAGCGCGCGGAGTCCTCGTTCTCCGGATCGAGATCCTCCTCTTCGACGCGTGAAAGCCAATTCTGCCAGCGTTCTTCGGTGTAGTAGGTCTCTTCGGCCTCGGTCATACTCCACCATTCCCGCCGGGATTCAAATGCCTTTCTTGTCGAGTGCTGGGACCACGCGTTCGCAGCGTATCAGGCTAACAGGTAGCGGACCCGACCGCGGAGTTTACAGCGGATGTCGATCAGTCACCGCCCGTCGGGGGAACCGGCCGCGAGGACTCGGATCTACCGCGACAGCGTCGCCTCGGTGTCGATTCCGTAGACGTACTCGGGCGTCTCGACGTGTGCGATGGCGACGGCGTCGTCGTGATCCGCATCGAGGAGCCATCGGACGCGACGTGGAACTGTCTTCGGGCCCAGAACCGCACCCGGGCGGTCCGGGTCGTCAACGAAGTCCGTCTCCATCAGGAACGGGTCGCCCCGCTCGGCGGCGACTTCGAGCCGATCTTTCTCGCTCATCACGCTTGGGGTCGGTCCCGCGAGCCTCCCGCCAGCGTAGTGTTTGACCACGCGGTGGGCGGGCAGTCCTCGTGCTTCGGCCCACTCGGCGACCTCGGTCAGGTCCTCCGCCGCCTCGGTGTGCAACTGGACGGCGCAGCCGAGGTCGGCCGCCAGCGAGAACGCGTGGCGCATCACGTCGTTGGAGGCCGTCCACACCGAATCGGGGACGTCGTAGTGCGGTCGGCCCGATTTTAGGGCCAGCGCGTCGCCCGCGCGGACGAACTCCGCGGCGCGGTCGAGCCCGACACGCATCAGGTCGCTTGCCTCGTCGGGGTCGAATCCGCGGTCTTCGACGAGTCGTGAGACGAGTCCGGGATGAACGCCGAGCACGGGCCACGCACGGCCGGGAAGCAACTCACTGGCCTCGGAGACGACGTTCACGGTCGTCTCGAATACGGAGTCGAAATCCTCGCCCGTCTCGGCCTCGACACCAAGGTGCCACGACGGCTTGTTCACGACGAGCAGGTGCGTCCCGCCGAGTCGAGCGAAGTCCCGAACGGCCTCGAACCCGCGGCCGTGCTCCGGGTCGAGGTGGAGATGGTTGTCCAATACGGGCGTGCCGAGGTCTTCCATACCTACCCGTCGAAGCTCCTCGCAAAAATGTCGATTGCTTTTCGCGCCCGTTCTCCGTCTCCCGCGAGCGCGCTGGCTCGCGCCGGTCGAACAGCGCCGCAGTCGACGCTCACTCGTACAGGTACTGCCACGGCCGCTCACGCTCGAACGCGGCGCTCGCAGCGAGCACAGTTTCATCGCCGAAGCGCGGCCCCACGAGTTGCGTCCCGACCGGTGCCGATTCATCGTCGGTTCCGGCGGGAACCGTCCCGGCGGGGTGATCCGTCCAGTTGAACGGCCACGTGAGCAGGCGCCGTGCGACCCAGTCCCAGTGGTCGTGTGTTGGCCTAAGTTCCGGAGCCGTCGTCCCCGTCGTCGGCGTCACTAAGAGATCGTACGTCCCAAAAACCGACTGTATGACATCGAACATCCGGGTCCGGACGATTCCGGTGTCGGCCAGGTCGTCGACGCCCCGGTCGGCCGCGATGTCTAGCAGTTCGACCAGCGAGTCCGAGAGTTCGTCTCGTCGCTGTGAGAAGTCGACTTCGGCGTGCTGTTCGATGTTCCGGGTGATGCTCCGCAGGTGGACAGCCCAGGTGGTGAGGAAGGCGTCTTTGAGTTCGTCGGTCGTGAGCCCGTGGTCGAGGCTGATCTCCTCGACCGTCGCACCGGCGTCGACGA
>NZ_JBDGQZ010000003.1:0-59473 GCF_042218505.1 Halobellus sp. | reverse complement strand
CGATTGTACGACTGCCACTTAAGCGTGCCGCACCCGGAAACGAGTGTTCAGCCGCTAACAATTGCGCCTCGGGCCGCGCCGACGCGAGACGTTTTTGCCCGCAGGGGTTCTTTTGACGCCAATGAGCGACAGTGACGCCGCTGATCGGGCCCGACGCGCCGCTACGATGCACGACTCGTTCGAGTCTCGGACGGAGGACGAATACGCCGTGACAACCACCGTCTTCGACGCCGACGTGTCTGTCGGCGGTGCCGACGGATCGGCCGTTTTCGACGTCACCGTCCACGTCCCGATGCTCGATGCCGTGACGACAGATCGCGTCGCGCCGGTCGTCGAGGACGGCTGGTTCGACACCTTCTCACTTCGCGTCGAGGACGTCGACGGCGTGCTGCGCGGCATCGACGATATCGCGGTGGCTGTCGAACGCGACGGGGACGAGGCGACTGTCGGGGCCGAACTCGTCGACATCGATGCCAACCGGGCCGCCGACAACGCCGTCGCGGTCGTCGAGTACGTCGAAGGGACCTACGTCGAGGGAATCATTCCCGGGTACGACTACACCGAGCCCGTTACCCACCTGATCCAGCGCGCCTCAGACACTGGTGGCGGGACGCAGGGCGGCACGCCGCTGTAACCCGGCCGTCCGGACTCACTCCTTCGCGATGTACGTCTGCGTGCTCTCGATGCCGTCGAGTTCGTGTACCGTAGTCGCGACTGTCTTGAGCTCCGAGGGATCGTCGACCTGCGCCTTCGCGACGTAGTCGACATCGCCGGCGACGACGCTCACGTGCTCGACCCCCTCGTCGACACCCTCGATTGCGGATTTCAGCCGATCGACGTCGCCGCTCGACGCAGTGACGAGCACGTAGGCAGTCGGCATCAGGCCGCTCCCTCCCCCGTCTCCGTTTCGGGTGCGAGCGTCTCGCCGACGATGAGTTGCCGGACCTCTTCGAGAACGTCGAACTCTGCCAGCACCGCGACCCGATCGCCGACCTCCAGCGAGTCGTCTTCCAGCGGGAGTCCCATTGGCTCGTCTGCCTTCCCGAAGGCGAGAATCCGACTACTGGCTGGGAGGGCGACCTCTTCGATGGTGTAGCCCTGCATCGGCGACGACTCTGTGACCGTCATCAACACCACCTGGAGGCTCTGTGCGACGTCCGCGATGGCGCGGATCGATCCGCCGAGCAGTGCGTTCTTCGCGCCGAGCGCTCCGATTCGTTCGGGGTAGACCACCTCGTCGACCTCGTCGGCGAACTGCTGATAAACTTCCTCTCGGTGCTCCTGATCGACGCGCAGGACCGTCCACGTCCGGTGATGCTTGGCGATCGAACACGCCGCGAAGTTGACGTTTAGATCGCCCGTGAGGCCGCCCAGGCCATCCGCGTCCTCGATGCCGGCCTCCGAGAGGACCTCCTCACGGGAGCCGTCCCCGTGGACGACCTCGAACCCAGATTCGCGTGCGCGCTCGACCCTGTCACGGTCCCGCTCGACGATCGTGATCTCGTGTCCCTCCTCCCGCAGGACCCGAGCAGTCCGAAGCCCGACCCGACCTGCACCAATGATAACGAACCGCATACGTGGACGTATATTCCGTGACCTGAATAATGTTTCTCTGGTGGCCGTCCACCTGGCCCCGGCGCAGTCGTCGGACGAGAACCGACAGACGGCCGTGAGATGATGCCCCGGCCGGAACTCCCACAACGCATATGTCACGGTACATCATACCATACTATATGGTACGTGCTTTCGTGATGGTGAAGACGGACTCCGGCAGGGCCGATGGCGTCGTCGAATCGGTCCGCGACCTCGCGGCGGTGAGAGAGGCGCACGTCGTCGCGGGTGGGTACGACGTCGTCATCGAGACCGATGCCGACGCCGTCTACGACGTACTCGACATCTCTTCGACACAGATTCAGGAACTTGGCGATGTCACCGACACGACGACGTACATCGCGATGGACTGAGCGGGACCCACAGGGCGGCCCTTCTCCGGCAAACGCTCCGAGAGTTCTGCAACGAGTTCGACGCTGTCTCCCTCGGAATCGTTGTGCCTGTCGGTCTCGCGGAGTTGGCGTTCTCTGCCGTCCTCGCTCCCGACCCACACCATCCGCCGACCGTCCACCTCGGCTTCGCGGGTCACTTCCAGACCGAGCAGTTCGGCGTAGAACCCGACCGTCGTCTCTGTACCCGTCACGTCAATGACGAGCGCGCCGAGGGCGGGGTCACGTCCCGACCCGAACGCGTAAAGACCGCGCCGGTCCAAGAGCCGATATGGTCTCGGTCATCGGACTCGTGCTCTTCGGGGTGGTGCTCGTGATTCACACCCTCCTGGCGGCGGTACTGACCCGATTCTTCCGGCTCCGCCTGAAGACGCAGTGGGGCTACGTCATCTACTCGTTCGTGCTCACTCCCGTCGCGCTGCTCATCACGACGCTGATCTTCTTCGGCGTGTTTCCGATCGGCTCCTCGCTGAACCTCGGCGCGACGACGCTCGTGGGTGCCGCAGTGGGACTCCCGCTAGCGCTTGGGTTCACTATCGACACGCTCTACGTCCCCGCGCCGGAGGAGTACGAACTTCCAGAGCGACGCGGCGACGACCGTTCCTGACTGTCGTCCGATTCTACCTGTCGTCGGCTGCGAACCATCGGCCGCTTCTATCCGTCATCCGCCCCGAACCAACGCCTGCTCTCCAGCCTCACCGTCATTCAATGGCGAACGCTTCGACGTGTTCGGTGACCGCGCTGATGACGTCGGGGAGCGGCTGTGCGGCGTCGACGCGGGCGAACCGCTCGGGCTCGGCATCGATGAGTCGCTCGTAGTTCTCACTGACGCGTTCGAGGTGCGCCACGCGCTCGAACTTGTTCGTCGCGCCGGCGCGTTCGGCCGCCGTCTCCGGGTCGACGTCGAGGTAGATCGTCAGATCCGGCGGATGCGAGAAGGCCGCGTGGATCTCTCTGACGTACTCAAGCGGGTCGCGGCCGCCGGCCAGATACGAGTCCGCGAGCGAGGCGGCCTGGTAGGCGAACCGCGAGTCCGAGTAGCGGTCGGAAACGACAAGTGATCCGTCCGCGAGCGCGGGTCGGACGACGCGCGAGAGGTGATCAGCGTGGTCGGCGGTGAAGAGAAAGAGTTCGGCGAGGGGGTTGGCGTCGTCGTCGCCCATCGACCGCGCGACGGACTCACCGTACCACGACTCAGTCGGCTCGCAGGTGAAGACCGCCTCCGGAAACTCCTCTCGCAGCGCCTCCCAGGCACTGGTTTTCCCGCTTCCGTCGAGACCCTCCAGCGTAACGAGCATACGTTGCCCTCGCGGGTGCCGAGGTAAAACTCACCCGGGTTTCGGACCGGATGATGTCTGTTGGGAGTCTGCCCCGGACACCCACTGTCCTGCTGTCAGCACGGCTCGGGGTCCCGGCTCTGTCCCTCGAATCGGCAGTTACCTTTACACCGGACGACGAAGACGTACGAACGATGAAAGCACTCGTCGTCGGTGGCAGCGGGTTTATCGGTACCACACTCTGCCGGGAACTGAAAGAGCGGGGCCACGAAGTGACGGCCCTCTCCCGAAGGCCCAGCAGCAAAGACCTCCCTGCCGGCGTCAACCGGGTTATGGGAAACGTCCGCGAGTACGGATCGATCAAAGAGGCGTTCAAAAATAACGACGTCGTCTACAACCTCGTTGCGCTCTCGCCGCTGTTCAAACCGAGCGGCGGCGACGAGATGCACGACCTGATCCACCGGCAGGGAACCGAACACGTCGTTCGCGCAGCAGAAGAGCACGACGTCGATCACCTCGTCCAGATGAGCGCGCTGGGTGCCGATCCCAACGGCCCGACCGCCTACATCCGCTCGAAAGGCGAGGCCGAGGAGATCGTGGCCGAGTCCGCGGTGGACTACACGATCTTCCGTCCTTCCGTGGTCTTCGGTGACGGCGGCGAGTTCGTCTCGTTCACTAAACTGCTTGCGCCGCCGTACGTGAGCGCGCTGCCCGGTGGTGGCAAGACCCGATTCCAGCCCATCTGGGTCGGGGATCTGGTCCCGATGCTCGCCGACGCCGCCGAATCCGACGAACACGTCGGCCAGACCTACGAGATCGGTGGTCCCGACAAACTCACCCTCGCCGAGATCGCGCGACTGATCCACGAGTCCGACGGCCGCTCGACGACCATCGTGCCGGTCCCGATGGGTCTGGCGAAGATCGGTCTCACCCTCGGCGACGCGATTCCCGGGTTCCCGATGGGGAAAGACCAGTACCGCTCCTTGCAGTTCGACAACGTCACCGACGACAACGACATCGGCGCGTTCGACGTCGGAACCGGGGAACTCACCACGTTGCGAGCGTACCTCAACGACCAGATGGGCGACGCTGCCGCAGGAGCGACCGCAGCGACGTCGGGATGATTTCGGGTCCGATTCGACCCCGATCGCAGGGCTATCAAATATAAATACTGAGAAATACAGCCGGTACTCGATCGGAACGAATCCTAACGGCTCGTTAACACCCCGACGCTGTGATGCGATTTTTCCGACTAATCGCTGCTCCCATCGGTTTTAGACCATCACAAGGTTTATGTCCGCGTTCGCACTGTAATATATCCAATGGCGAGGGGAGCTGATATATGAAGCTTGCAATGATTGGATTCGGGCAGGCTGGGGGAAAAGTCGTCGACAAGTTCGTCGAGTACGACAAACGTCACGACTCGAACATCGTTCGGTCGGCCGTGGCCGTCAACACGGCGAAGGCGGACCTGATGGGACTCGAACACATCCCGGAGGGCCAGCGGGTCCTCATCGGACAGTCGCGCGTGAAGGGTCACGGCGTCGGTGCCGACAACGAACTCGGGGCCGAGGTCGCCGAAGAAGACATCGACGAAGTCCAGGGCGCCATCGACAGCATCCCGGTCCACGAGGTCGGCGCGTTCCTCGTCGTCGCCGGACTCGGCGGCGGCACCGGAAGCGGCGGCGCACCCGTGCTCTCGAAGCACCTCCAGCGAATCTACACCGAGCCCGTCTACGGGCTGGGGATCCTGCCCGGGAGTGACGAGGGCGGCATCTACACGCTGAACGCGGCCCGGTCGTTCCAGACGTTCGTCCGCGAGGTGGATAATCTGCTCGTCTTCGATAATGACGCCTGGCGAAAGACCGGCGAATCCGTCCAAGGCGGATACGACGAGATCAACGAAGAGATCGTTACGCGCTTCGGCGTCCTCTTCGGGGCCGGCGAGATCGGCCACGGCGGCGAGGTCGCCGAGAGCGTCGTCGACTCCTCGGAGATCATCAACACCCTGGCTTGTGGCGGCGTCTCTACGGTGGGGTACGCCTCCGAAACGGTCGAGAACGAATCGTCGAGCAGCGGGCTCCTCTCGCGAATCACCGGCGGCAACGAAGAAAAGAGCCTCGACACCGCTCACACCACCAACCGCATTACCTCTCTCGTCCGGAAGGCAGCCCTCGGCCGACTAACGCTCCCCTGTGAGATCGAAGGTTCCGAACGCGCCCTCCTCGTGCTGGCCGGCCCGCCGAGGCACCTCAATCGGAAAGGAATCGAGCGCGGCCGCAAGTGGATCGAAGAGCAGACCGGCAGTATGGAGGTCCGCGGCGGCGACTACCCGATACGGGACTCCAACCGCGTCGCGTCCGTCATTCTCCTCTCCGGCGTGACGAACGTGCCCCGGATCAAGGAACTCCAGCAGGTCGCTATCGAAGCCCAAGACAACATCGACGACATCAGAGAGGAGAGTGCAGACAATCTCGAGAATCTAATCAACGATGACGAAGACGAGTTGGAGTCGCTTTTCTAAGCTCGCGCTGGCCTGTCTCTTCGTCCTCTCCGTTGCGACGGTCCCCGCCGCCGGCGTCTCGGTCGGTGACACGGATGTGACCGACGACGCAGAGGTCGGTAGTCAGGTCAACGCGACTGTGACACTAACAAACTTGTATCAGAACCCGACACTGGAATCGTGGACGCTCGCGGGTACCACGGAGTTGACCGAGGTGACCTGGACCGTGATGTACTTCGACCAGACCGGAGCGCGGGTCGATCAGGAGTCTTTCGACGGCCAGTCGTTCTCGGGGGCGGAAATCGCCACCGCTGACGGGACCAGCGAGGTCCGCGTTCGCGTCACCGGTGTCGTCCCGGAAGTCGGAGGTTACTCGTACGACCCTGCGCAGTCGTTCACCGTCCTCTCGCTCGAACAGACCCGTGAGGGCGGCTCAAACAACGCGATCGACGAGTGGACGGCGGTCCACTACACGGAGCAGAGCCGTGAGGCCCGAAACGCGATCGACGACGCCTCCGCCAGCGTCTCTTCGGTGAACTCTCAGGAGGCCGAGCGATCGCTGGGGAACGCCATCGACGCGTACAACGGCGGCGAGTTCGGACTCGCCATCGACCTTGCTGAGCAGGCTCAAGAGCGAGCCCAGCAGGCCCAGCAGTCGAATCAACTGATGCAACTCGCGCTGTACGGCGTCGGCGGACTGGTCGTAATCGGCCTAGCCGTCGGTGGGTTCCTCTACTGGCGCTCCCAGCAGCAGGGGCAAGACAAACTCGGCTGAGCGTTCCCTCGCCCCCTTCTCTCAGATGGACGTGATCGTTCCCTTCACTGATCGCGACCCCAAAAGCCGCCTGAAACCAGTTCTGGGCGCCGCAGAGCGACGCAAGTTCGCGTTCGCGATGCTTCAGGACGTCGTGACGACAATCGAAGCCACCGGTCACGAGCCAGAACTGCTCGTGCCGCGACCGCTGGACGTGGCCGAGAGCGCGGCCGATACCGCCGCGAAGGCGTCCGAGGCGGCCGAAGACGACGCTGTTCCGGAGTCGGTCGCCGATCGCCCGACAATCGTCGACGATCGGCCGCTGACGCCGGCGGTGAACGGCGTCCTGTCCCGGGTCGCGGACGGCGACACCGCGGCGGTCGCCATCGTGATGGCCGACCTCGCGCTCGCAACGCCGACAGCGCTCCACCGACTATTCAGCGCGGGGGGGGACGTCGCAATCGCTCCGGGACGCGGCGGCGGCACGAACGCCCTCGTCGTCCGTGATCCCGGCTTCGCGGTCGATTACCACGGGACTTCGTACCGGGATCACCACCGCGCGGCCGCCGAAGCCGGTCTCGCGGTCGGCGTCGTCGACTCGATGCGGCTCGCAAGCGACGTCGACGAACCGGCAGACCTCGTCGAAGTCCTCCTCCACACCGACGGCCGGTCGGCAGCGTGGCTCCGCGAGGCGGGGTTCGAGGTCGACGACAGCGAGAGCCGGGTGGGAGTCCAACGCGGGACTGAGTAGACTGGCGTCTGCTGGCTCCGTCGGGAAGTGGGCGTACAGTCGGCACCCGAAGTTCACACTCGTCCCGCGCCGACGTGCCGAGCAACCGCGACCCGACGCGGGGCATCTCTCAGCGCATACGGACGCTGGCCTCGTCTCGGTATATGAATCTTCGTGGCCGCGGCCGGAGCACGACAGTTTTGTGTCTCCCCGCACGAGAAACGGCTACGATGTTCTCAGGGGCCGACGCGTATCAGGGTGAGCTCGCTGCCGAGATTTCGATCCGGGAGTCCGCCGTTGAGCGCCTGCTCGCGGTGACGCCCGACGACGTCGCGGCGGCCTCGGAACTCACCTTCGCGCGAAACGTCTTTCTCCCGTTGACGACCGCCTGCCGCTACACCTGCACGTACTGCACGTACTACGACGTCCCGGGCGAAGCCACGCTGCTCTCGCCCGAGGATGTCAGATCGCAACTCCGCGTCGGTTCCGACGCCGGGTGTACGGAGGCGCTCTTCACCTTCGGCGACGCGCCGGACGACCGGTACACGCAGATCCACGACCAGTTGGCTGAATGGGGCTACGACGACATCCTCGAGTACCTCCGGGACTGCTGTGAGATCGCGCTCGAAGAGGGACTCCTCCCGCACTCGAACCCGGGAGATATCACCGAACCAGATTTCGAGCGACTCGGGCCGGTGAACGCCAGTATGGGCGTGATGCTGGAGACGACGGCGGACGTCGACGCACACGCTGGTGGCCGGCGGAAGACGCCCGGCCAGCGGCTCAACACCATCCGCGCGGCCGGTGAGATCGGCGTCCCATTCACGACCGGACTGCTCGTCGGCATCGGCGAGACCTGGCGTGACCGCGCCAAGAGCCTGCTGGCGATCCGGGCGCTGCACGAGCGCTACGATCACGTGCAGGAAGTGATTGTCCAGAACGTCGTCCCCAACGAGCGCTCGGACTTCCAGCGTCCCAGCGTAGAGACGATGCGCCGCACTGTGGCGATGGCCCGGGCCGCGTTGCCAGCAGAGATTTCGGTGCAAGTCCCGCCGAATCTCTCGCCGACGCGAGAACTGCTTGACTGCGGCGTCGACGATTTGGGTGGGGTCTCTCCAGTGACCGAGGATTACGTCAATCCCGACTACGACTGGCCCGCCCTCCGCGAACTGACTGATATCGCCGCGTCGGCCGACGTGCCGCTGTACGAACGGCTCCCGGTGTACGACCGCTACCTCCCGTCCGAACTCAGGCGAACGGACTTCGGGGGCGCGGGCGCTGCGGGATCCTGGCTCTCGGAGCCGATTGTCGCCGCGATTACCGCCGACGACGTCCACGGCGCACGCTACCGAGGGGTCGCACAGCGCGATGGGCCCCTGTCGGTCGAGGTACCGGCGACGTCGAGCGGATCAGCCGACTGACCGGGGGCTCCGACGGGCGGTGGCCCCGCTCAGATTCCGAGCCACTCGGGCACTCGTTTTCGGACGAGCGTGTAGCCGAACGCGACGAGGACTCCACCGACGACGAGTGCGCGGATCAGGCCGTCGAAGGCGACAGCGGCCGGAACTGCGAGGACGAGCGTGAGCGCGAAGTCCTCCGGGGCACCGTCGTAGCGGATCAGATAGCGCGGCCGGAGCCAGGTGCGGCGCGGATGGAGGTAGACGGCGCGCTGGGAGGTCCGCTTCCACGGGCGGAGTTCGTCGCCCGCCCCCAGCCAGTCCGACGCCGAGTGGAGGCCGGCGGCGAGGAAGAACAGGGCGGCCCCAACGGCGAACGGACCGGGATAGAGGACCGCTACTACGGCGGTGACGGCACCCGCGAGCGAGTAGTAGATCGGAAAGTGCAGCGTCTTGCGATGGACGCCGACGAACAGGTCCACGTCGGGGAGGATACCGCCGAGGACGGCCCCGACGGCCGCGGGGAGTGCGAACGCGGGCGCGACTACCGCCACCGGCGCGGCCAGGAGGAGTCCGGCGGCCACGTGTGTGGTGACCATCATCACCCGATTGAAGGAGTCCGACAGACTTGAGTCTGACCGCAGGCTGTCGCGTGGGCGACGCTCACTCCGAACTCAGTCGTCGGCGGGCGTCGGTTCGATTCTATCGGCGCCGCCGCGCCCGTCGAGCAACGGCGTGCCGTCCGCACGCGGTCCGAGGCGCGGCCCGAGTGGGTTGTCGTCGGGGTCGACGACGCGCTGAGTCCGGTAGTCAGTCGAGCGTTCGACCGCGGGCCGCCCGATGGCTGCGGCCATCTCCACGTAGTCCGCGACCGAGCGGAACTCCCCGTAGGTGCCGCCGGCGCGCGTCGTGATCTCCTCGGAGAGGATCGTTCCCATAAAATCGTTCGCGCCGCAGTTGAGCAGTTTCAGTCCCTTCGCGTTGCCGAATTTGACCCACGAAGCCTGCACGTTCTCGATGTTGTCGAGGAAGAGCCGCGACACTGCGATGACCAGTTCATCCTCGGCGTCGCTCGCGCCCCCGCCGACGACGCCGCGCTCGTAGAGCGGGGTGTTCTGGTGCACGAACGACAACGGGACGAACTCCGTGATGCCGCCGAGTCGGTCCTGGAGGTCGCGGACCGTTTTCAGGTGGTGGATCCGATGGGCGGCGTTCTCGACGTGCCCGTACATCATCGTCGCGGTCACGTCGAGGCCGGCCGCCATCGCGCCTTCCATCCCCGCGATCCACTCGTCGCTGGAGATCTTCCCCGGACAGATCACGTCCCGGACTTCCTCGACGAGGATCTCTGCGGCTGTTCCCGGCGCGGAGTCCAGTCCCGCCGCTTTCAACTCCCGGTAGACCGCCTCGTAGGACCAGTCGGTCCCCCGGCGAGCGTGGGCGGCCTCCTCGGGCGTCATCGAGTGCAGGTGGACGTCGCCGACGGACATTGCACGCATCTGGTCGAGGTAAGTCCCCGGATCGGTGTCGTAGACGGCGGGCGGTTTGTAGTCGACCTCGCGGGCGGGGTCGTCGAACGACTTGAGGATCTCGTGGTGCTCGTCGCTCAGGGCGAACGCGGGGTGGAGTCCCGAAACCGACGTCACCTCGTAGATCCCCATCTCGAGCGCGTCGGTGACAATCGACCGCGACTCCGCGGGCGTCTTCGTGAAACCCGCGTGCTCACCGTCGTTCGCGGACTCGAACTGGTGGGCGGTGTCCTTGAAATTGCAGAACAGACAACCCGTGTTGCAGGCGGTCGTGACGTTGTTGTTCAGGTTCGCGACGAACGTCACGTCCTCGCCGACGACCGAGGCGCGCCGGCGGTCGGCGGCTTCGAGTACCTGTTCTTTTCGGACGGGATCGATCCCCCTGTGCTCGGTCCCGGTCGCGATGAGCTCGATTCCGTCGTCGACAGTCAGACGCCCGCCCGCTCGCGCTTTCGCCAGCGCGTTCTCGAACGACTGGTCGGTCTCCGGAACGATGTCGAAGTGGAAGTCGGCGTCGGAGTCGGCACCGAGAGGGGCCTCCGATGGTGCCGGTCGCTCGCGCATATGATTTATATAACGCGTCAGTGGATAAAAAACTGCGAGATACCGGAACATCCCGCCAACCGGTACTGCTCCGTCACGTCCGGAATCGGTAGTACACGGAATAGGCGACTGACTCACAGGGCCCGCCCGGGAGTGGAAGGCTTCTTGTGCGATGGCGACGCCAGTTCGGCGTATGACGAGCGTCAAGGAGTTCCGCGTCGAGACGGAGCCGACGGCGACTGCGGTGGGCCGCGGGCGGTTCGTCTTCACCGACCAGTACTCCGTTTTCGACTGGGGGAAGATGCCCGATCACGTGCCCGAGAAGGGCGCGTCGCTGTGTACGATGGGTGCGTACAATTTCGAGCGACTCGAAGCCGAGGAGATTCCGACGCATTACCTCGGCGTCGTCGATCCGGGGAGTGACGACGCGGCCGACGACGCCGATCCCGCCACCGACCCTCTGCTACTCGACGAGTGCGACGCCCCGCCGACGGAGATGGCAATCGAACTCACACAGGTTCCGGCCCTCCCCTACCTCGGCGACGATGACTACGACTACGACGCGTACCACGACGCCGCGGGCGAGAACTACCTGATCCCCTTGGAGGTTGTCTTCCGCAACACTGTCCCCGAGGGGTCGAGCCTTCGCTCGCGCGGGACACCCGCGGATTACGGCCTCGACCGCGAGTCGTGGCCCGACGGCGTCGTCGCCCTCCCCGAACCGGTCGTCGAGTTCTCGACGAAGTACGAGGAACAGGACCGATACCTGGACTGCGAGGAGGCGGACCGGATCGCCGGGACAGCCGATCTCGACGAACTCGAATCCCTCGCACTCGCCGTCAACGACGTGCTGAACCGCGAGGCCGACGCGCGCGGGTTCGTCCACGAGGACGGCAAGATCGAGTGCCTCTACCAGGGAGGCGAGGTCGCGGTCGCCGACGTAGTCGGGACGTTCGACGAGAACCGGTTTTCGTACCAGGGCCAGGAAGTCTCGAAGGAGGTCGTCAGGCAGTATTACAAGCGCACGGATCCCGAGTGGATCGAGGCGGTCTCCGCGGCAAAGTCGCAGGCCCGTGAGGCGGGCGTCGCCGACTGGCGGGACCTCTGTGAGCGTTCGCCCGACCCGCTGCCCGCCGAGGTCCTCGACGCCGTCTCGGATCTCTACGCTGCCGGAACGAACGCGTACACCGGGACCGACTGGTTCGACGCGCCGGCGGTCGAAACCGCGGTCGATCACGTCCGCGACCTCTGATCGGCGGTGTCGTCGAAGACTCCTCGGACGAGCCGTCGCTCGTCGGCCGCCCCGATCGTCGCCGTACAATCGAAGACGACCCCGAGGACGAGCGCACATTCACGTTCGTGCACACCCGTGGGAGTCCAAAACGACTTTTACACACGACCGCGCACGTCGGAGCAATGACGAGCTACACCGCGACGGTGACCGTCCGCCTCAAGCGGGGCGTGCTGGACCCCGAGGCCGAGACGACAGAGCGCGCGCTCGAGCGCCTGGGATTCGAACTGGAGTCGCTTCGCTCGGCGGACCAGTTCGAGGTCGACCTCGACGCCGACTCCCCCGACGCGGCGGCCGACCGGGCCGACGAGATGGCCGAGCGCCTCCTCGCGAACCCGACCATCCACGACTACGACGTCGAGGTGAGGGAGGCGGAATGACCGTCGTCTCGACAGCGCCTCTCGCTGCTCCCCACGAGAGGTGGTCGCCGTGACAGTCGCTGTTGTCCAGTTCGGCGGCTCTAACTGCGACCGCGACGCCGTCCGCGCGTTCTCACACCTGGGCGTCGACGCCGAGCGCGTCTGGCACGAGGGCGGCCTCCCGTCTGACGTCGACGGCGTTCTTCTCCCGGGCGGATTCTCCTACGGAGATTACCTCCGCGCGGGAGCGATGGCCGCTCGCTCGCCGATTATGGACGACGTCCGCGAGGCGGCCGAAGACGGCGTCCCCGTTCTGGGCGTCTGCAACGGCGCACAGGTCGGCTGCGAATCGGAACTGATCCCGGGCGCGTTCACGACCAACGCCAGCGCGCGCTTCCAGTGTGAGACCGTCCACCTCCGCGTCGAGAACGCGGCGACGCCGTGGACCGCCGCCTACGACGAGGGCGACGTGATCGAGATCCCGATCGCCCACGGCGAGGGTCGCTTCGAGATCGGCGAAGATCGGTACGACGACCTCGTCGCCGACGATCGAATCCTGTTTCGGTACTGCGATCCGGCGGGGAACGTCACCGACACGGCGAACCCCAACGGCTCGCGCGGGAACGTTGCCGGCATCACCGGTGAGCGCCCGAACGTGGCGGTCCTGATGCCGCACCCCGAGCGCGCGACGCTCCCCGACCTCGGCCGGAGCACCGACGGCCAGGGGATCCTATCAGCCTTCGCCTGAGGGGACACCCCCCGGTCCAAAGGTTCAATCCGCTCGGGTCGAATCCCCGGTATGCACCGTCACCAGCGCCGCTTGGAGGACGATCCCTCGTGAGCGGCGAGTCCGATCCGGAGGGTCCCGTGACCAGCATATCCCCGCTCGAACTCGACATCGAACGGTGGCCCGCCGTCGTCGGCCTCCTCGTCGCCGCGGGTGGCGCGCTCTTTCTTGTCGAACCGCTGGTGGGGCCGATCGCCGTCGGTTCCCTCGAGGCCCGTCCCGTCGCCCTCTCGTCGGTGGTCCTGGCGGCCGGCTTCTGTCTCGGAGCCCCGGTTTTCCTCCGGCGGGGTCGCCGGCTGTTCGGAATCGCCCACGGCATCTTCGGGGTGGCGTGGGCCGGCGTGGCTGCCGGGACCGCCCTTGGGAGCGGGACTCTTGTCGTCGGGGCCGTCGTTCTGGTTATCGCCGGGGCCGGGTTCCTGGTCTCGCGCGCTCGCCGGTGGTGATCGGGTGCGATTGCGACGTCCGGGAGGCTGTCGAGCGCGTCGGCTTCACTCATCGGACCGGGACCGCCCCGGGTCCGCTCCGTGCGGTCAGTCACGGGGCAAATACGTGATCGCCGAGATGCGTGCGGTTCGGTACAGCGCGAGACATTCGATCGGCTCCCGCGTCCGATCGTACGAACACGGTGCCGGGTGGAATCCGTTCCGACAGCGCTCGAAGGCGTCCGACTGCACGGCGACGACGTAGACGCGCCCCTCACGCGATTGCTCCTCTGGGTGACGTCCGCTGCCTCGGGCCCTCCGTCGTCGCTCCGAACGGTGTCCATCGTGTCGTCTCGACTGAGTGGGTCAGCGAGTTAGCGGCATCCCGTAGCTCGTTTCGGCCTCAACGACGTACTCCCAGGTAGTCTCACACTCACAGGAGACCTGCTCGAACACCGACGGATCCTGGCGCTTGTCGAAGTCCTTTATTGCCTTCTGTACTCGATCGTCGCACTCGCCGCAGTTGTGCGGCCCGCGGTCGGAGCCGTGACCGACGGGGTCGGAGACGATGATGGCGTCGATGTCGGCCGTCCGTTCGAGCACTGCAGCGACCGACCAGAGCCACGGCGGACGGTATCCGCCACCGAAAAAGAGGTCGTCGACCATCGTGTACCGCTGGACGTTCGTCGGATTCATCGAGACGGTGTGGCACCCGTCGACGCCGGCGCACCGCCGGACGGAGGAGACCATATCGTCGATCGCTTCCGACTCCGAGAGGAAGGGCGGCTTCATCAGGAGATACGCTTTCACGCCGACGTCGCAGCCGCTGGCCTCGATGTCGGCGTCGCGGGCCTCGGCGCAGGCGGCCTCGAAATCCGCGAAGTCGAAGTACTTGTTCACGCAGTCGTGGCGGACGCGATCCGTGGCCGTCTCCAAGCCGATTGCGACGTCGGTCGAGATCTCCTCGTCGGTGAAGTCGGCGATCTTCTCGCGTTCGACGAAGTCAGGGAGGGACTCGACGACGATGCGCTCGCGGTCTGCGAACGTCTCGGCGATCGCTTTCCGCGTCTTGGCACCGACTTCGCGCTCGTCGAGGAACGATCCCGAGGTGTAGATCTTGATCAGGTCCGCCGGCTCATCGGCGTTTTCGGCCTCGTGTTCGAGGCAGACGTCGATTTGGTCCATCAGCGCGTCGTGGGTGACGCTCCCGCCCTCGACCGACTCGGCGACGTACCCGCACATCGTACACCCGCCGGCGCGGGCCCACCGGCATCCGCCGGTGTTGAGGATGATTGTCAGCGACTGGACCACACCGTCGGGGGTGTTGTCCTCATCGAGCCAGACCCGGGTCGGCTCGTGGGGGTCGTACTGCTTGTCTTTCTTGGCCCGGATCTCGCGCATCACCTGATTGTGGGCGTCCATCCCCTTTCCGCGCTCGTAGACCTCGGGGCTCGGTTGACTCATTACGTACCTGTAGCCGACGACCCGGTATATCTCCGTCGTCTGTGCGGTCACACTGAGGGCACGTCGCGGCCGAGTGCATCGATGTCGGTCCCGCGCGATTTTCGGCTGGCGGTACCGACACTTCACAGATCACCGCACGTCGAGACGTAATGGATTTTCATTACTTTACTACGGTAACGACTAACAGAGTTCAGTTCTAATGTAAATATGAGAATTAACTATGACCAACCTAGGCGGATTCAACGATCACGTAGCGCGCGTCGACCTCTCGGAGGATGACGTGCAGTACGAAAGCATCGACGAGGAAGACGCAGAGAAGTATATCGGCGGACGGGGTCTGGGTGTCAAGTACGTCTTCGACCAGGGTGTCGACGTCGACCCCGAAGGACCGGAGAACCTCCTCGCCTTTATGAACGGTCCGCTCACGGGCACGCAGGCCCCGATGAGTGGCCGAATCGCTGTCTGTACGAAATCGCCGCTTACGGGAACGGTTACGGACTCCCACCACGGTGGCTGGTCCGGGGCCCGACTCAAGTGGTCGGGCTTCGATGGTCTCCTCTTCGAGGGACGGGCCGAGGAACCGGTCTACGCCTACATTGAGGACGGCGAAGTCGAACTTCGAGACGCTTCCGATCTGTGGGGCCTCGGCGTGCACGACGCGATGGACGAGATCGAGGCGAACCACGACGGTCAGTTCGGCAAGAACCTCTCGGCGATGGCCATCGGACCGGGTGGCGAGAACGGCACCAAGTACGCCTGCATCGTCAACGAGGACGACCGCGCCTCGGGCCGCGGCGGGACCGGATGCGTGATGGGCTCGAAGAATCTGAAAGCGGTCGTCATCAAATCGGGCACGAGGATGCCCAAGCCCGCGGACGCAGAGACGTTCACCGAGGGCTACCAGGAGGCGATGAAACTCATCCGCGAGTCCGACGTCACCGGTCCCAACGAGGGCGGACTCTCGCTGTACGGTACCAACGTCCTGATGAACCTCACCGAGGAGATGGACGGGCTTCCGACCCGTAATGCGAAGTACACCTCAACGCACTCCGAGGCGGAGGCGGAACCGGACGACCCGAACATCGACGCGGAGCTGGTCTCCGGTGAGAACGTCCGGGAGAACATTCTCGTCAACGAGCCAACGTGTCACTCCTGCCCCGTCGCTTGCAAGAAGGAGACCGAAGTCACCTACGAGCACAAGGGCGAGGAGATGAACGTCCGCGGCGAGTCATACGAGTACGAGTCGGCGTTCGCGCTCGGCCCGAACTCGATGAACGACGACCGCGACTCCATCGCCGTGATGATCAACAAATGCAACGACCTCGGCGTCGACACCATCGAAGCCGGTAATATGCTTGCGATGGCGATGGAGATGACCGAGGAGGGTAAACTCGACGACCTCGACGACCACCTCGAGTGGGGCGACACCGAGCATATGATCGATCTCCTCGACGAGATTGCCCACCAGAGCTCCGATCTCGGCGAACTCCTCTCGAAGGGCGCCCGCCGGGTTGCCGAAGAGCGCAACGCTCACGACAACTCCCTCGCGGTCAAGGGCCAGACGATTCCGGCGTACGACCCGCGTGCGATGAAGGGGATGGGCATCGGTTACGCCACCTCGAACCGCGGCGCGTGTCACCTCCGCGGGTACACTCCCTCCGCGGAGATCCTCGGGATCCCGGAGAAGGTCGATCCGACCGAGTGGGAGGGTAAGGGCGAACTGTGTGCCCTGTTCCAGGACCTCCACGCCATCTCGGACTCGTTCGACATCTGCAAATTCAACGCCTTCGCCGAGGGCATCGACGAGTACGTCGATCAGTACAACGGGATGACCGGCCGCGACCTCTCGGAGGACGAACTGATGGAAGCGGGCGATCGCATCTACACCCTCGAACGGTACTACAACAACCTCGCCGGCTTCGACGGCGAGGACGACTCCCTGCCCGGGCGGTTCCTCGAAGGAGACGACGAGGCAATCCCCGGCCAGGGTGGCATAGAGGGCGAACTGTGTGAACTCGAAAAGATGAAAGACGAGTACTACGAGCGCCGCGAGTGGGTCGACGGCGTCGTCCCCGACGATCGCCTCGAAGAACTCGGTATCGAGGTCGGCCCCGGCACGGGCGTCTCCACCGGTGACAGCCCGGCACCGGCCGACGACTGACCGGGGCGCGCCCCGGTCTCACGCCCTCCGGACGCCTCCGACGGCAAAGTTTCATCACAGTCGGGTCCTGACGGCGACGTGCGGACGCGCTCGGACCGCCGACCCGGGACGCAGACGCCAGCGGCGGGATCGAACCACGCGAACCCGCTTTTCCGGACGTTACGCCCACAGCACGCGCTACGCGTTGCCGCGTTCGAGTGCGGCGAGCACCCCCCGAACGTTCAGTCGCTCCTCGGCGCGCGCCTTGCGCTCGCCCCACACTTCGACCATCTCGGCGTGGTCCGCGAAGTGTTCGATCACCGCGTCGTCGTCTCCACACTCGGCGCGCCTCTGTCTGACCGCCTCGACGAACTCCACGAGGGATCGCTTGTACGCCGACAACAACTCCGGATCGTACTCTCGCGGCCCGAAGTGACCGAAGCAGAGCGTCTCCGGTTCGTGTTCGTCGATCGTTCGCACGTCAGCGAGACAGCCCTCCAGGTCGAACTGCGGCGGCGGCGTGGTCTCTTTGATCTGGTCCCGCTCCGGAACGTAGACGCCGGCCGCGTCGCCCGTGAACAGCAATCCGTCGCGGGAGTCGAGAAACGCCGTCTGGTGGGGCGCGTGCCCGGGCAGGTGGATCACCGACAGCGTGCGGTCACCCAGGTCGATCTCGTCACCGCCCGCTACCTCGTCGATCCGATCTTCCGGAACGGGCTCCGGGTCGGCGTAGTACTCCCACATCTCGCCGACGGCCTCCCTGGTGCCGGCGACGAGTCGCTCGGGATCGACGAGGTGCGGCGCGCCGACCTCGTGAGTCCGGACGGTCGCGTTGGGACACGCCTCGGCGAGATCGCCCGCCCCGCCGGCGTGGTCTAAATGCACGTGGGTCGCAAGTATGTGCCGGACGGCCGCCCGGTCGATCCCCAGTTCGCCGAGGGCGTCGAGAAGGGACTCGCGGTTACGGCCAAGACCGGTGTCGACGAACGCGGGTTCGTCGGCGTCGATCAGGTAAACCGACCCGTAGTTGGGCACTCCGTGGGTCCCCACGTCGACGTAGTGGACATCCTCCGCAGCCTCGACCGGCCTCAGATCACCGATAGCCATAGCGGATCCGCGTCACGCGGCGAAAAAAACGTTCCGTCCCCATAGGAACGCCCCCGCGACGGAAATCGCCATCCGTTTATTCGGCCGCTCCGACCGTTCCGTATGAGCGAGACACTCGACGACGACCTCTATCAGCGGACGCTGCAGTTCTTAGAACCCGGCGAAATCGAACTTCTGGGCGCAATCGTCCACACGGATCTCGAGAGCGAAGAGGACCTTGAGATGCACGAACTCACCGTGAGCGCGAACGAGGTTATCGCTGAGCACGCCGAGAAAGGCGAGACGTACATCTACGCCGGCAACGACACTGACGAATTCGCCTCGAACCAGTTCCAGGGCCTGACGCTCGATGACGAATCGTTCGTCTGGGAGTGCCAGCAACTGCTCCGCGACGGAACGTTCGACATCGTCTTCTACTACGAAGCCGGCCCCGATCAAGAACCGCTGATCGCGGATCTGGAAGCGCTCGACCGGGTGAACCACGTGACGGCCGTTCCGTGACTCCATCGGCAGAACTCGCTGGCTCGCTCACTTGTTGGCTCGTTGGAACATCCCCACCGGCTGGTAGTCAGCGGACTCACCGTCGATCACCGTCACAAACGTCCGCCGGAATTAGCCTGTAACTGCCTCGCGTACCGAGACGACGGAACCAATTGAACTCCTCCAGACCGTTCGAGACGCTTATCCTCCCGTAACTCCCACAGCCGGGTATGAGCGAGACAGCCGGTGACGACGCGGCGCTCTCGGATCTCGACCGCGTCGCGATCAACGCGTTCCAGGGTGGGTTCCCGGTGCTCGAACGACCGTTCGAGCCGGCCGCGGCCGCCCTCCGTGAGCGCGGTATCGAGGTGACCGCTTCGGAACTCCTCGCGTGCGTTCGAGAACTGGACGAGGAAGGCACGCTGAGCCGCTTCGGTGCGCTGGTGAACGCCGAGGAGATCGGCGGAAGCGCGACGCTGGTTGCGATGCACGCGCCGGAGGAGCGGTTCGACGAGGTCGCCGAGACCGTCAACGCCCACCGCGAGGTCGCACACAACTACGAGCGGGAGCACCCCCACCTGAATATGTGGTTCGTCGTGAGTGTCGCCGACGAGGACCGCGTCGAGGCGGTACTCGAGGAGATCGAAGCCGAGACGGGCCAGCCGACCTATAATCTCCCGAAACAGCAGGAGTTCCGCGTCGAGGCCAAGTTCCTGGTCGACGGGCCGATATCCGAGGGCGACGTCGACCTCTCGGGCCTCGGTCCCGACGTGACGCCGACGGACGCGCAGACGCTCTCGCCGGCCGAGCGCGATCTGGTGGTCGAAATCCAGGGCGGGTTGCCGATCTCACCGACGCCGTACGCCGACGTCGCGGCGGCGATCGACCAGCCGACCTCGTGGGTCGTGGAGACGATCAAGCGCTTCGAGCGCGAGGGGAAGATCCGTCGCGTCGGCGTCGTGCCGAACCACTACGCGCTCGGGTACACAGAAAACGGGATGACCGTCTGGAACGTCCCCGATGAGCGCGTCGATGAGGTCGGCCCGGCTGTCGCGTCGCTGCCGTTTGTCACCCACTGCTATCAGCGGCCGCGCCACGGGGGCGTCTGGCCATACAACTTCTTCGCGATGACGCACGGCCGCTCGGAGGCCGAGAGCGAACGCCGCATCGAGCAGGTGCGCGAGCGGATGGCCGAGTACTGGGACGTCGGCGACGACGACTGGGACTCGTTGTTTTCGACGCAGATCCTGAAGAAGACCGGAATCAGGCTCGACGAGCGGGCCACGGCGAACACCGAGTGACTGCGGCGTGAGCAACTACAGCGAGCGAACCCGATGATCCCACTGTATCACGACTTCACTGGTGAGACGGTCCTGGTGTTCGGTGGCGGTCCGGTCGGTGCGCGAAAGGCCCGTCGGTTCGCGGGCGAGGGCCGGGTCGTCGTCGTCAGCCCCGAGTTCGCCGACGCCGACTTCGGGAGCGCGGAACTGGTACGGGCGCGGCCGACGCCGTCGGATGTGGCCACCTGGATCGATTGGATTGAGCCGGCGCTCGTCGTGGCCGCGACCGACGCCCAAGCGGTGAACGACGAAGTCGCCGCCGTGGGGGCCGAGCGCGGCCTCCTCGTCAATCACGCCGATCGGAGTGCGAGCACCGAGTCAGACGCGGACGACGGGACCGAAACGGCTGGTACGGATGCCACAACGGACACCGACGACGGTGCGCTCGCCCCGCATCACGATGTCGTCGTCCCCGCGACGGTCGAAGACGGCGACGTTCGCATCGCGATCTCGACGGGCGGGCGGAGCCCCGCGCTGGCGAAGTACCTCAGAGAGCGACTCGAGAGTGAACTCGAAGGTGCAGAGGCGATGGCGGCGCTGACCGCAGAGCTCAGGGCGGCGTTTCGAGAGTCAGATCTCGATCCGTCGACGCGTCGTGATGCGATTCGTGCGGTTGTTAGAGACTCAGAAGTTTGGAAGGCTTTACGTACGGGGGAATCTAATCCCCGCCAAGAGGCGACACGCGTGATACGGAATACGGCGGGGGGTGACCGATGGACACTGGAGTGATCTGTGGCGCTCGGGTGTCGCACCGTCTCGCTACCGTCGACGAGATCGAGGCCGCGGCGGGCAGCGACACCCGTACGGTTATCGAGGAACTCCTGGCATCCGACGGCGTTACAGAGGCGTTCGCTATTCAGACGTGCAACCGCGCCGAGGCGTACGTCGTCGCGGCCAGTCGCGCGGAGGCCCGCCGGGCGCTGAGTTCCTTCGGAGCCGAAGTCGACGATAGCGTCGTCGTCGAGATGGGACACGAAGAGAGTCTCAGACACCTGATGCGCGTCGCGACGGGGCTGGAGTCACTCGTTCTGGGTGAGGATCAGATCCTCGGCCAGTTCAAGCGGGCCGTCGAGGTCGCACGCAGCGCTGGCGCGCTCGGATCGACGCTCGAGACCGGGCTGACAAAGGCGGTCCACGTCGGTGAGCGTGCCCGCACCGAGACGCGAGTCAACGAGGGAGCGATCTCGATTGGCTCGGCCGCTGCGCGACTCGCCGAGACGGAGATCGATCTCGTGGGGACGACTGCGCTCGTGGTCGGCGCGGGCGAGATGGGCGAACTCGCTGCCGAAGCGCTCGCCGACGCCGGCGTGGGCGAACTACTCGTCGCGAACCGAACGCTCGCTCGCGCAGAGCGACTTGTGGAGTCAGTCGCGGTGGACGCACAGGCGATCCCACTCGAATCTGTCAAAGATATGCTCGCTTCGGCGTCTGTCGTCGTGACTGCGACAAGTTACTCTGAGTACCTTCTCCTCCCGGACGACGTCGACGGCGCGGGCGAGACGCTCGTGATCGACCTCGCCCAGCCGCGGGATGTCGATCCTGAGGCGGGGACAGTCGATCAGATCGCCGTCCACGACATCGACGCGCTCGAATCGGTGACCGAAGCGACCAAAGAGGTCCGAGAGCGCGCCGCCGAGGAGGTCGAGGCGATGATCGACACTGAGTTCGACCGGCTTCTCGACGCCTACAAGCGACGGCAGGCCGACGAGGCGATCAGCACGATGTACGAGGCCGCAGAGCAGGTGAAGGCCCGCGAAGTCGAGACCGCGATCTCGCGGCTCGAATCACAGGGCGACCTGACCGACGAACAGCGCGAGACCATCGAATCGATGGCCGACGCTCTCGTGGGACAGTTGCTCTCGGCCCCGACGAAGAGCCTCCGCGAGGCGGCCGTCGAGGACGACTGGTCGACGATCCAGACGGCGATGACGCTGTTCGACCCCAACTTCAGCGGACGCTCACGAGGGCCCGGGCGTGCACCCCGGTCGAACGACGACGTCGAGGCGATCCCCGAGGAGGCCGTCGACGGCATCCCCAACTACGTCCTCGAGAGCGTCTCCGACGATTGACCGGTCGCCGTAGTATGTTCTTACCGGTGTGTGACTGAATCTCGAGGCGAAACGTTAACCCCTCGCCGAGAGACACCTTCCGGTATGGCCGAGTTACTCTCTGACGACGAGATCAGCACACAACTGCCGAGCGACTGGGAACGTGACGGCGACGAAATCGTCCGGACGTACCAGTTCGACGACTACCTCTCGGGCATCTCTTTCGTCACGCAGGTCGGTGAAGTCGCCGAAGAGGAGTTCCACCACCCCGAGATCATTGTGGGGTACAAAGACGTCGAAGTTCGGCTGACCAGCCACGAGGAGGGCGGGATCACCGACCAGGACATCCGTCTCGCGAACCTCTTCGACGCCGAGTTCTGACGTGCAAGCGGCGTACGTCTTCCGTGCCGAGGTTCGCCTCGGCGCCGACAGTGCTGTGACCGTCACGCCAGATACCGTCGAGACTGTCGTCGAGGTCGACGCCGCCCCGCCCGGCGAGGACGGGTGGCTCCTGTTCCGCGACGCCCTCTGGCGCGGCGACGTCGCCGACGAGCGTCACGCTCGCGACCTCGCGGCGTCGTGGGTGACTGCGCCCGTCGTCGACATCTCCTTCAGCGAACTCCATCTCGATGAGGCCTACCGCGACGCCCTGCAATCGGCGATCGCGGCGAACCCGTCGTCGTTCTGCGGCGACCACCCGCAGGACGTGCTCCACCGGCACCTCGGCTCCAGCATCCACGTCGTGGACGAGTGATGACGGCAGCGACAGGCCGTCGGCCGCGCTGTCGAGACAGCGTACGCTCTCGTTCACTGCGAACAGTCGGCAACCGCCGTCCCCGAAACCGCGCTCGGGGCCGCCCCCGCGCCGGTGTGCCGAACAACCGCTGTCCGACGCAAGGCATCGCTCAACGCACACGGTCGCTGGTCCCGGCTTCCTATATGAACGTTCGCCCCACTGGTGCCGAAACCCACTTACCCAGATGTCCCGTACTACTGGTTCGATGGTTGCCGACGAGTCTACCGCCGCCTACGACTTTTGGCTGTTCGACCTCGATGGGACGCTCGTCGACGTCGAGTGGTCCTACACTCGGGAGATGTTCGACCGAGTTGGGGACCGACTTGGCCGGGAGTTCACCGACCGCGAGGCCGAGATTATCTGGCACGGCCTCGGGGGCGCACGAGACTCGCAACTCCGTGAATGGGGAATCGACGCCGACGCGTTCTGGACGGCGTTTCACGACCTCGAGGATCCGTGGGCCCGCGCGGAAGCGACGTATCTCCACGACGACGCCGCAGCGCTGGTCTCCGGACTCGTCTCCGCCGACCGGCCGGTGGGCGTCGTGACGCACTGCCAAGAGTTCCTCGCCGAACCGGTGATCGACCACCTCGACGTCGGCGACTGGTTCGACTCGTTCGTCTCTTGCACCCACGAGACCGGCTGGAAGCCGGACCCGACGCCGGTTCGACGCGCAATCGAGGGGCTCGGTCTCGATCCCGACCGGCCGGGCCGCGGCGTCCTCGCGGGCGACGGTGCGAGCGACGTCGGGGCGGCCTGGAACGCCGGCCTCGATGGCATCCACGTCGAGCGCCACTCGCCGACGCGACGGGGCCGGTGCGTCCTCGCCGACTACCGCGTCTCGTCGTTCGTGGAACTGTCGCTCCCCGGTGACCCGTTCGACCGCGACGTCGCCGCCGACGGCGGCACTGTTCGCGACTGACGACCGATCGGCGATTACGCCTGCTCGTAGCCCGCCAGCGACTCGAACACGTCCGTCTCCGCTATCAGGTCCCGCAGTTCTTCGACGCCCGCCTTGTCTGTCCGCTCCGGATTCGCCAGCACGCGCACCGACTCAGTGCCTTGCGAGACGAACCCGAGCCCCAGCGCCTCAGCCGTGACCCGAAGTCCGATCCCCGCGTCGGCGTCGCCGCGAGCGACCGTCCGAGCCGGACTCTCGAACCCTTTTGTGCCGATCTCGTAGCCGCGGATCGATTCGACGAGCTCCCGCCGTTCGACACCTCGGTCTGTGGCGACCGCCGAGAGCGCGGTGTCGAGCGTCCCCCGCAACCCCGCGTCGCGGCCGCGGTTGACGAACGCGAGGTCGCGGTCGACGAGACCGACGAGGCCGTCGATCCCCGCGGGGTTGCCCTCGGGAACGACGAGCCCCCACTCGCGCTCCCAGCGGCCGATCTCGACGCTATCAACGTCGCGTTCGACCGCTCCCGCGACGATCGCCACGTCCGGGACCGCGTTCGAGAGGCGGCGGAGCCCCTCACGGCTTCCAACCGGAAGGAACCGCGGTCGTTCGAGTCGGTCCAACAACCGCGAGAGCGCAGGATCGTCCTCGCCGGCGGCGAGCAGCGTCGGCGCGCGGACGTCCGGGGAGAACAACCGGACCTCGACCTCCTCGCCCGCATCGAGGTACTCGGTGTCGGGATCGACCGCGACGACCCCGTCGGCTTCGACGAGGGAGGTCGTCGCGCCCGAGCCTTTGTCGACCGGATAGACGAGCGTCTCGCCGTCAGCGCCAGTGACGAGGCCCGCCGGCATCAGACGCAACCGGCCTTCGCTGTAGCGTTCCCGGACGGCCATCCGTCCGGTCACGGTCGCAGTCTGTGGCTCGGGGAGACCCGCAGCATCGCGGATCGCCGGCGCCACGAACGTCCGGAAAATGGTGAGCGCCGAAACCGGGTAGCCCGGCAGGCCGACGTACGCGCTGTCGCCGAGTTCGCCGATCAGCATCGGCTTTCCGGGCTTGACCGCGACGCCGTGCAGCAGGAGTTCGCCGCGCTCTTCGACGACGCGATAGATCACGTCGACTGCCGAGGCCGACGTCGACCCCGATGAGAGGACCAGATCGCACTCCGCGGCGGCTTCGAGCAGCAGGCGCTCCATCTCGTCGTAGTCGTCGCCGGCGTGGGGGTAGAGTCGTGCTTCGCCGCCTGCTTCCTCGACGCCCGCGGCGATGGTGTAACTGTTGACGTCGTAGATCTGCCCGCGCGCGCTTTCGAGTTCCCCACCGGGGCGGACCAGTTCGTCACCTGTCGAGACGATGCCGACCGTCGGCTGGCCACGAACCGGGACCGCGTCGCGGCCAAGCGCCGAGAGGAGGCCGATATCGCGGGCAGTGAGCCGCGTCCCCGGACCGAGCGCCCGCGAGCCAGCGGCGATGTCGCTGCCGGCAAGCATCACGTTGTCTCCGGGTGCGACGGCGGTACGGACGGCGACCCCGTCGGGGCGATCGCCGCTGTCGCCGACGGTTTCGGTTCGCTCGACCATCACGACCGCGTCCGCACCGTCGGGCATCACCGCGCCGGTCGAGATCTCTGCGGCCTCGCCGTCGCCGACGACGACATCGGGTTCGACGCCCGCGTGCACGTCGCCGATCAGAGCCAGCGTGGTGGGGTCCGCCTCGTCGGCCCCGAAGGTGTCTCGTCCGCGAACGGCGTATCCGTCCACCGACGCGCGATCGAATCCGGGGACGTCGAGGTCCGCATCGACCCGCTCTGCGAGGACGCGCCCGCGAGCGTCTGCAAGCGGGACAGTCTCTGGGTCGGGCGCGAGATCCAGTCCGTCGATGGCGTCGTGAGCGACCGCTGGATCGACGAGGTCGCGGAACTGCTTGCGGTCGCTCACGCCGACCACTCCCAGTGCTCGACGGAGACCGTCTCGCCGCCGTCGAAGCCCTCGCGCTCTTCGGGGACCGCGACCCAGCCGTCAGCGAGGGCGACCGAGGAGAGGACGCCCGAGCCGGACGCACGGGTCGGCGTCGCCGTCTCGCGATCGTCGTCGGTCTCGTCGACGTCGTCGTCACCGAGTTTCACGCGGGCGAACGTCCGCACTCCGGGCTCGCTCGGGATCTTCCGCGACAGGACGGCCTCGGTGGTCGGCGGCGCGTCGTCCGGGAGATGCCCGACGTGCTTCAGAACCGGACGGAGGAACTGCACGGCGTTGATAATCGCCGCGACGGGGTAGCCCGGGAGCATCACGACGGGCGTCTCCTCAACGACGCCGAGCGCGACGGGGTGGCCGGGCTTGAGCGCGACGCCGTGAACCAGCACCTCGCCGAGTTCGTCGACCACCTCGGGGATGAGATCCCGCTCGCCGACCGAGGAGCCGCCAGTGGTCACGACGACGTCTTTGGTCAGATCGCGCTGGATCGCCGCCCGCAGCGCGGCCTCGTCGTCGGTGACGACGTTTCGGTACGTCGGGAGTCCGCCCCAGCGTTCGACCAGTTTCGAGACGGTGAGCCCGTTGGTCTCGATCACTTCGCCCGGGCCCGGATCTTCCTGCACGAGTTCCTCGCCGGTCGGAATGACCCCGACCGTCGGTCGCTCGTAGGTTGTCACACGGTCGATGCCGACGGACTTCAGCAGCCCCAGATCAGAGGGTCGGAGGCGGTGGCCCGGTTCGAAGAGTTGCTGGCCCTCGGACACGTCCTCACCGACGGGCGCGACGTTCTCGCCTTCGGTCACCGCATCGAACACCTCGAGGTCGCTGCCGACCTGGTCGGCGTGTTCGATCATCACGACCGCGTCGGCACCCTCCGGGAGTTCGCTCCCGGTATGGACACGGACGGCCGAGTCGGGGCCGACAGCCGTCTCGGGTGACGTCTGTGGCTCGCCGTCGGCGACCCTGAGGAGCCCGGGCGAGCGGTCCGACGAACCGAAGGTGTCGCGGGCGCGGACTGCCCAGCCGTCCATCGCCGCCCGTTCGTAGTCCGGCACTGCGGTCGGCGAGGTGACTGTCTCGGCGAGCGCACGACGGTCCGCGGGGACGAGCGACAGCCGTTCGGTCCGCTCGTGTGGCGTCACTGCCGAGAGCAACCGCTCCCGCGCGGCGGCCAGCCTCGTGCGATCTTTGAACCCCGCCGATTTGCGATCGGGGGGCGACTCGTCAGTATCGGGGGAAGTCATACTGTATGATGCGCGCGCGAGTACAAAAAGAGCCGCGGCACGAACGGCGCCAACGCAGGTCGCTCAGTCTCGTCCCAGCGGGCAGACCGATTCGTCAAGCGAGGGGGCTTGTACTGTCACATAGCCCTTGTGGCTGCGTTGTCGACGACAACCGCGGCCTTTTTCGATCCGCCGCTCCAAGTTGCGAGTATGACAGCACTGCGGGACGCGCTACAGGAGCTTCCGGAGTCGGTGTTCGCCGACCTGCTGGAGTCCGACGACGCCTATCTGATCGTGCTCGATCTTCCTGGCGTGACGGCCGATACTGCTGAACTCCGCGTTGAGCGCGGGCGACTCATCGTCGAGGCCCGTCGCGAGAAGGCAGTGCCGCCGGAGTTCCGCTACGTCAGCGAGGACCGGCCGCTGTTCGTCGACGCCGAACTGCCGCTTCCCCCGGACGCGACGGGTGCGGGCGCGTCGGCTGAGGCCGATAGCGGGGTCTTCACTGTTCGCGTGCCGAAGCGCGACGCCACACCGGAGCAGACGATTCCGATCACGTCGGCTGGGGACGACGCGTAACCGCCGGGTGGTCACGCTAGTGAATCTCCGTGCGTACTGGCGGTTTTTCGTCGTCGTTCGACAGTTCTTCCCGTTGATCGTCGCCTACAGCCGTGACCGTCGAACGTACCTTCTCTTCGGCGGGAGCCGACAGGTCGATCCGGCAACCAGATCCCGTCGGGCGGAAATCCTCCTCGACTCGCTTTTGACCCTGGGTCCGACGTTCATCAAACTCGGGCAACTGCTCTCGACCCGGCCGGACATCCTCCCGGCGGAGTACATCGACGTCCTCTCGAGTCTTCAGGACAACGTGCCACCGGCTCCCTGGGAGGAGTCGAAGACAGTCATCGAAGACGAACTCGGCCCCGTCGACGAGGCCTTCGACGACTTCGACCGCGACCCCATCAGCGGTGCGAGCCTCGGCCAGGTGTACACCGCCGAACACGATGGCGACCCCGTCGCCGTCAAGACCCGCCGGCCCGGAATCGAGGACCTGGTCGAGGCCGACTTGCGGGTGATCCGGTGGTCGCTGCCGATTGTCCGCCGGTTCATTGGGGAGGGGCGTGCGTTCTCCTTGGAGAACCTCGCCGATGAGTTCGCGAAGACGATCCGCCAGGAGATGAACTACACCCGAGAGAAGCGGATCCTGGCCGAGATTCGTGACAACTTCGCCGACAACCGCGAGATCCGGATCCCCGCCCCGATCGACGAGCGCTCGGGACCCCGGGTGCTCACGATGGAGTACCTCCCGGGAACGAAGATCAACGATCTCGAGGAACTGGACCGCAAGGGTATCGACCGCACCGAGTTGGCGACGACGCTGC
The DNA here is from genome assembly GCF_042218505.1 of Halobellus sp. NCBI lineage: Archaea > Methanobacteriati > Methanobacteriota > Halobacteria > Halobacteriales > Haloferacaceae > Halobellus > Halobellus sp. The sequence continues at coordinate 31,024 of NZ_JBDGQZ010000003.1, read as the reverse complement.
AGCGGGTCTACCTGCAGATGATCATCGACGACGGCGTGTTTCACGCCGATCCCCACCCCGGAAATCTGGCCGTCGACGACGACGGGCGGATCATCTTCTACGACTTCGGGATGTCGGGGACGGTCGATCCGTTCATTCAGGACCGGATCATCGACTTCTACGTCGCGGTCGCGAACCAGAACATCGATGCGATTCTCGACACGCTGATCGAGATGGGGACGCTCTCGCCGGAAGCCGACCGGCAGGTGATGGGCGACGTGATGGAACTGGCCATCGCGGACGCCCGCGGCGAGGACATCGAACAGTACCGCGTCCAGCAGATCATCGAACAGGTCGAATCGACGATCTACGAGTTCCCGCTTCGGCTCCCGCGAAATCTCGCGCTGGTCCTGCGAGTCGCGACGGTCGTCGAGGGCGTCTGTGTCACGCTGGACTCCGAGTTCGACTTCATCTCGGTTGCGACGGACTACCTCCAGGACGAGGGATACTACGAGGAGACCGCCCGCGAGTTCATCGAACGCGGCAGCGAACAACTTCAGGAGACCACGCGGGCGCTCTTCCAGGTACCGCCGAAACTGGACAGCGCGCTCGACCGGGTAGAAAACGAGAACCTCACCGTCAACGTCCGGCTCGAAGACGAGAACGACGTGCTCTCGCAACTCGCCCAGCGCATCGTCTACGGCCTGTTCGTCGCCGTCGGTGCGCTCTCGACGTCGATTCTCTACGCGTTCGAGGGAGCGACCGTCATCCCGGCCGCCATCGCCGCTGCGCTGACCCTCCCGCCGCTCATAGCGCTGTACCGGTCGTTCCGCCGACAGCGCGGGATCCGCGCGAAGCCGCAGTTCACCCGGCAGAGTATGCGTGAGCGTCGCGAGGGCCGGGAGTAACCCCGCATTCGGCCCCGGCTCTAGTTATCACAGTTGATCGCTTGACACGTAGTTTTATTCAAAGAGCCGCAGAACGGGTGCGTATGACTCGCTGGCGCGCCGTCGTTGCGGGTTTCGTCCTCGCAGTCTGCAGCGAGGCGCTCGTGTTCGTGTGGACTGGTCGCGTCACGCTGGTCGGGGGGCTCGCGGGGAGCGCATTGGCCGGCTATCTCGCCGGCGGTGAGCCTGCCGACGGCGCGTGGTACGGCCTGCTCACGGCGATGGCGTGGGGGATCGTGTTGATCCCCGGATTGGTCGTGCTCTCGGTTCTCACCGATGCACCGCTACCGTTCCCGATGGAGTTCCTTCTCCCGTATCTCGAAACCGCGGGCGAGGCCACAGTGATCATTCTTTTGTGTGCGAGCCTCCCGAACGTCGTCGCCGGCGCAGTTGGCAGCCACGCACGCCGTCAGGACGATCGGTCGAACCGCGAGGACCGGTCGTCCCGGACGTCGAGCAGCGACGTTGAGGAGGCGTAGTCGGCGGTCGAGACGCCACCGTCGAGTGGCCCCGATTCGGGCGCGTCACGTGTCCGACCGGTATCCAAACCGTTTATACCGGCCACACAACAATCCCGAGGTATGCCGAAAGAGCAGAAGCAGGTCCGTGAACTCCAAGAGGGCAGTTACGTGATGATGGAGGAGTCGCCGTGCAAAATCAACGCCTACAGCACAGCCAAGCCCGGAAAACACGGAAGCGCGAAAGCGCGCGTCGAGGGACGGGGTGTCTTCGACGGCAGGAAGCGATCGCTGAGCCAGCCGGTCGACGCGAAGGTGTGGGTGCCGATCATCGAGCGCAAGCAGGGCCAGGTCGTCTCTGTCACCGGCGAAGACGCTCAGATTATGGACCTCGAGACCTACGAGACCTTCACGATGCGCATCCCCGAGACGGAAGAACTCTCCCCCGACGACGAGATCGAGTACCTCGAGTACGAAGGCCAGCGGAAGATCGTCTGATCGGAGATGTTCCCCGGGGCGACTGCGTCGCGTGAGGACGCCGCGTACGCCGTTGTGGGCGCCCCGCTGGACCGCTCCACCTCGTTCCGACCCGGGACCCGTTTCGGTCCCGAGAGAATCCGGCGGTTCGCCCGCCCGTTCGACGACTACGATCGGCGAACCGACCTGCACTTCTCCGACTGTTCCGTCCACGACCACGGCGACGTCCGCGCGTGGGACGATGCCCCGGAGTACCTCGCGTGGCTCGCGGGCGAACTCCGAGACGTCGTGGCCGACGACGCCGTCCCCCTCGTCTTGGGCGGCGAACACACTGTCTCAGCTGCTGCCGTCGATGCCGTCTCCCCGGAGGTGTTCGTCTGTCTCGACGCCCACCTGGATCTCCGACGGGACCTCGATGGGAACGAATACAGCCACGCGACGGTCACGCGGCGCATCCTCGACAGTGACGATGCAACGGACCCGGTCGGCGGTGATTCGACGTCCGGCGTCGAGGAGGCGGCCGTTATCGGTGCACGGACCGGGTCCCCGGAGGAGTGGGACCGCGCTGACGCCGCCGACGTGACCGTCGTCGCACCCGAGGACGTCGCCGAATTCGACCTTCGGTCGTGGCTCGACGGCCGCACGGCGTACCTGAGTGTCGACATCGACGCCGCAGACCCCGGCTTCGCCCCCGGCACCGGAACGCCGGAGCCCTTCGGCCTCGACCCCCGGGCGCTCTGCAGCGTCGTCCGGACCGTCGCTCCGAACGCGGCGGGGTTCGACGTCGTCGAGGTGAACGACCGCGACGATGGGCAGGCGGCGTCGCTTGCGGCCAAACTCTGTCGCGAGTTCGTCTACTCGCACGCCGCAGGGCGCGAGTGAGCCTCGGCGGTCCGTCGCCCGACGCCGGTTCTCGCGGCCGTGAAGCAAGACCTATCGGCCGGAAGGCCGAGAAGCCGGATATGGACCTGAGGACGCTCACCGACCGCCTCGACGACCGCCTCGCGACCGACGAGTACGCCGACGTCGATGCCAGTGCGAACGGCCTGCAGGTGGGTCCCGGCGACGTGGCGCGCACCGCCCGGGAGTCGCCACCGGAGATCGAGCACGTCGCTGTCGCTGTCGACGCAGCGGCGGCGACAATCGAGGCCGCCGCCGACGCGGGCGCGGACCTCCTGCTAACGCATCACGGCCTCATCTGGGGCGGACTCGACCGCGTCACCGGGCGCGAGTACGCCAACGTCGCGTCGCTCATCGAACACGACCTCGCGCTGTACGTCTCACACCTTCCGCTGGACGGCCATCCCTCACTCGGGAACGCCGCCGGCCTCGCCGATTATCTGGACCTGGCGGAACAGGAGGTGTTCGGCCACCTCGGTCCGGTGACTATCGGTCGTCGTGGCCGTGCGCCCGAGGCGTACGACGTTTCGGATCTCGAGGCGCTACTCGCCGACCTCGACAACCACGGGCGAGCGCCGCAGGTGCTCGAATTCGGCCCAACGGAGATCCGCGACGTCGCCATCGTCACCGGATCGGGCGTCGACTGGCTCGGTGAGGCCGCCGACGCGGGCGTCGATGCTCTCATCACGGGAGAGGGGAAGCAACAGGTGTACCACGAGGCCCGCGAGGCCGGGATGCACGTGTTCCTCGCCGGCCACTACGCCACCGAGACGTTCGGCGTCGAACGCCTCGCGGAACTGACTTCGGAGTGGGGAATCGAGACGACGATCCTGTCGCACCCCACGGGGCTGTAATTCAGTACCAACCCCGCTCGCCGACGGATCGCGGGACATAACCGGTCGGATCGCCCACCACGCGGTATGAGCGACGAGTCATCAGAGTCCGAGTCGGGCGGCGGATCGACACACGAACACGATCCGGCCCGCGAGGAGTTCCACGAGGCACCGATCGGACACGCCCAGGTCCGCGGCGGGATGTCCGTCGGGGAACTGGCCACGGAGTACGGGAAGGCCGGCATCGGGGCGGCCAGCGTCGAAAACGCCGTGGACGTCTACGCGGAGATGCTCCGCGCCGACGACGTGACCAACTTCTTCGGACTGGCGGGGGCGATGGTGCCGACGGGGATGCGCCAGGTCGTTGCCGATCTGATCCGCGACGGTCACATCGACGCGCTGGTGACCACCGGCGCGAATCTTACCCACGACGCAATCGAGGCCATCGGCGGGAAGCATCATCACGGCCGCGCGGAACCGGACGATCCGCACCCGGCGAACCCCGACGCCGAACCGACGGGCGAGACGCTGCGTGATCACGACGAAAATCTCCGCGACGAGGGTATCGATCGCATCTACAACGTCTATCTCCCCCAAGAGCACTTCTCGCTGTTCGAGTCCCACCTCCGCGACAACGTCTTTCCGACGGTCGAGCGCCGCGTCCCAATCCAGGAGTTCACCGCCGAACTCGGCCGGGCGAACGCCGAGCAGAACCGCAAGCGCGACGTCGCGGAGGATGCTGGCATCGCCGCCGCCGCACACGGGAATGACGTGCCGATCTACTGCCCGGCGATCCAAGACTCCGTGCTCGGAATCCAGGCGTGGATCTACTCACAGACCTCCGACTTCGGACTGAACGCGCTCGGCGATATGACACACCTCTCGGACCTCGCGTTCGATGCTGAGCGGGCCGGGGCGATGCTCGTCGGCGGTGGCGTTCCGAAGAACTACGTACTGCAGACGATGTTGACCATCCCCGACGCCTACGACTACGCGGTCCAGTTGACGACGGACTCACACACCACCGGCGGGCTCTCGGGTGCGACGCTCGACGAGGCGCGCTCGTGGGGTAAACTCGAGAAATCGGCACGGAACGTCACGGTCGTCGGCGACGCCACCATCACGCTGCCGCTGGTGGTCGCCGCCGCTCGGGAACGAGCCGGCGAGAGTCACAAATAAATATTTATGATAATTGGGGTCGTTGATCGACCATATGTTAGTCACACGCGTACGCGCTCGATTTACTCCTCTACCACGTGTACCGCCGTACGACCGTCTGCGACTTCCCACGACCCGATTTCCCGTGAGCACTACCCCCAGTCACACACGCCAGACTCGCACCGACCGACCGAACTCGACAACCACCGACGAGACGCCGGCGGCACCTGCGGACCCGACAGTGAGGGCCGACACTGAGGTCGCCACCGACCCGTCCTCGGCGGCCGCAACCGACGCTTGGACGCGACGCTGTCAGCGCCAGTTCGACGCCTCGGCAACAGACCGCCTGACGAATCTCGCTGACGAGGCGAACCTGGTGAGCATATCGCCCGGCGACGACTGAACGCAGGCCCCAGTCGTACGCGAATGCGACTCACGGAATGGCTATACGGCCCCGCCCATTTTGACGTGTATGAACTACGCTGATTCGCTGGACCGAGCGCTTGAGGCGCTCCCAGAGCGGAACGAGGAACAGTCTCGACTCGACGTACCGGACCCCGCCGGCGAGACAGACGGCGCGTTCACACGCCTGACGAACCTCGGCGAAATCGCCGACGCGCTCGGCCGCGAGGCCGAACAGGTCCATAGCAACGTTCAGCGCGAACTCGGTACGAACGGCCAGTTCCACGGCGACCGTGCGCGGTACAACGGCTCGTTCACCGTCGCGGACTTCCAGGCGGCGCTCGACGAGTACATCGCCGAGTACGTTACCTGCAGCGAGTGTGGCCTGCCCGACACCCGCCTCGTCACCGAGGACGGCGTCGATATGCTCCGCTGTGAGGCCTGTGGGGCGTTCCGCCCCGTCACGAAGCGCTCGGCACAAACGCAGTCGTCGTCCGGCCCCGCCGTCGAGGAGGGGACGACCTACGAGCTCGAGATCACCGGCACCGGGCGGAAGGGCGACGGCGTCGCCGAGAAAGGCAAATTCACGATCTTCGTCTCCGGCGCGCGTGAGGGCCAGACCGTCCGCGCAATCATCGAGCGAACCAGCGGCACACTCGCGTTCGCCCGAGTCGTCTGAGTCGACGACCGCGCCGAACCTTCTTTTTGTCCGCGACCGTACTACCACTCGGCCGATGACGATGGCACCACTCAGAGCCGGGGTGGCGCCCGGCGACGACGAGCCCTATGAGTGCCGAGGTCACCTCCGAGTACGGTCGCGCTCGCCGTGCCGCAGAATCCGTGAACTTTTCTTCGATACGCCCAACTAAATACCGATGACGGACCGCGAGACGGACGTCTCAAGCCGTATCACACGTCGAGGACTGCTGGCCGCGGGGGGCGCGGCCACCACCGCGCTGAGTGGCTGTACGGGTGGGACAGGGTCCACCGGTGGTGACACGCTCCGGGTCTCGGCCTGGAGTGGCACCAACGAGACGGTGTTCCGCGAGGTCATCAAGCCGCGGTACGAGGACCAGACCGGGAACACGCTGGAGGTGACCGGCAACTGGCAGGGAATCCTCTCGAAGATACGCCAGTCCCCGGCGGACGACCCGCCGTTCGACGTGACCGTCGGGGTCGGGCGGACCAACTACCGCGGCCAGCAGGACGACCTCTGGGAGCCGGTGAACTACGACGACCTCTCGAACGCGGGCGGTATCAAGCCGAACCTCCGGGAGTACCAGATGGCAGAGACGGGCGTGCCCGTGGCCTACGGCGTCCACGCCTACGTCTACAACGAGGCGACGGCCACGTGGGACCCGGAGTCCTGGAGCGACGTGCAGTCCCCCGAGGCCGAGAACCTCGCGCTCCCGAGTGACTTCTGGCTGAAGCTGTTCATGATGGCGGCGCTGTTGTCGGACGACGAACCGCTGGCCGACGAGGTGTACGACCGGCAGTACCTCGACGGCCTGCTGGAGACCATCGAGGGTCTGCCGGTGTCGACGTTCTACCAGGGGACCCAGCAGCTCTGGACCGCGCTCAACGAGGGACTCGCCGACGTGGGGCACTACTTCTTCGCCTACGGCCTCCAGAAGGCACGGACGACGGACGAGTTCGACATCGGCGTGACCGTCCCGGAGCCGACGACGGGGTACATCGACTACTACCAGGTCGTCCGCGGGACCGACAGGCGGGAGCAGGCCCGGGAGTTCATCGACTTCCTACTGGACCCCGAGACACAGAGCGCCTACGCCGCGGAGTTCAACCTCGGGTTCTCCCACGAGGAGACGGAGTACCCGGAGACGACCGCGGAGAACCTGCCGACGACGAACGAAGGCCTCCAGGAGGTGGCCTTCCAGAACTTCGCTCGCGTCGCGGAGTTCTCGGGCGAGATGAACGAGCGGTTCCGCGCGTTCGTCCAGGACAACTAGATGCTTGAGCTCTCGGGGGCGACCGTCGCGTACGGGGACCTCACGGCCGTCGACGACGTCTCGCTGTCGGTCGCCGAGGGGGAACTGTTCTGTCTCCTCGGCCCCAGCGGCTCGGGTAAGTCGACGGTCCTGCGCACCATCGCCGGCTTCGAGGACCCCACCACTGGACGGGTCGAACTCGGGGGCGTGGAGGTGACCGACGCCGAGCCCTACGATCGGGACTGCTCGATGGTGTTCCAGGACTGGGCGCTGTTCCCCAGCGAGACGGTGCTCGGCAACGTCGCCTTCGGCCCGAAGATGGCCGGCGTCGGCAGGACCGAGCGCCACGAGCGCGCCCGCGAGATGCTCGACCTGGTCGAGATGGCGGGCTACGAGGACGCGACGCCGGACCAGCTGAGCGGCGGCCAGAAACAGCGGGTCGCGCTGGCGCGGTCGCTCGCGGTCGACCCGGACCTCCTCCTGCTGGACGAACCGCTGTCGAACCTCGACCGGAAGCTCCGGGAGACGATGCAACTCGAACTGAAGCGCATCCACGAGCAGGTCGGGACGACGATGCTGTACGTCACTCACGACCAGAACGAGACGTTCACGCTGGCGGACCGGATGGGCGTGATGGCCGACGGCGAACTCGTGCAGGTCGGCGAGCCGTCGACGGTGTACGACGACCCGGCCGACCGCTTCGTCGAGGGGTTCCTCGGGACGACGAACTTCGTCGAGTGCCGGGTGGCCGCCGTCGAGGGGTCGCCGGTGCTCGAGACACCGCTGGGTGTCGAGGCCCGCGCGCCCGTCGACGGGGCTGGACTCGCGCCCGGCGACAGCGTGACGGTCTCGCTCAGGCCGGAGCGGCTGACGGTCAGGCCGGAACCGGCGGCGACACAGCGGGTCGAGGACGGGGGGACGGCGACCGACACCGTCACCGTCGCCGGGACGGTCACCGAGGTGGTCCACCGCGGGGCGGACGTGCGGGTGCGACTCGACGTCGGCGAGACGACGCTGTTCGTTGAGCGGCCGGCCGGCGAGTGGACCGGGACGGCGGGTGACCGGGTTGTCGTGTCCTGGGACCCGGCGAGGGCGGTCTACTTCGACGCGACGGGGGCACGGTGTCGCTGACCGACGCGCGGGCGGTGGGACTGTCCGGCCTCCCGACACGGTGGCGGACGGCGGCACTGCTGGTGCCGCTGCTGGCACTGGACGTGCTCGTCTTCCTCGTGCCGATGGCCTACCTCGTGCGGGTGAGCCTCACCGCGCGGAGCGACGGCGGCGCGTTCGTCGAGGGGACCTGGTCGCTGGACGGGTACCGCTACGTCGCGGAGACGCCGCTGGTCCACGAGATACTCGGGTTCACGCTCGTCTTCGGCGTGCTCGTGACCGTGCTGGCGGTCGCCGTCGCCGTCGTCTACGCCTACGCCGCCTGGCGGGCGACGGGATGGACTCGCCGGCTCCTGCTCGCCGGCGCGGTCTGTTCGCTTTTCACCACCACCGTCGTCAAGCTGTTCGCGGTCGTGCTCGTGTTCTCGCCCCGCGGTGTCGTCAACGACGCTCTGGGGGCGGTCGGGTTGCTCGCCGAGCCACTCCTGCTCGTGGACAACCTCACTGGCGCGGTCCTGGCACAGCTGTACATCGTCGTCCCCTACGCGGTGCTGGCGGTATACGCGGTGCTGTCGACGCTCGACGACCGGCTCGTCGAGGCGGCTCTGGACCTCGGCGCCGACCGGACGCGGGTGTTCCGCGAGGTGGTCGTCCCGCACGTCCGCCCGGGCGTGGCGGTGGCGGGCATCATCAGCTTCACGTGGTCGGTGGGAGCCTACCCCGCGCCGCTGCTGGTCGGGTCCGGGAGCGAACAGACGGCGGCCATCCTCGTCTCACAGCTCCTGTTGACGGACTTCGACTGGCCGGCAGCCGCGGCGCTGGCGGTCGTCACCGTCTCTGTCGTCCTCGTGACACTGCTGGTCGGGCTCTGGCGGCTCGACGACGGAGGTGAGCTCCTTGGCTGAGCGGTTCCGGGGGGTCCTGCTGTGGGTCGTCGTCGCGGTCCTGTTCGGGTTCCTCGTCCTGCCGCTCGGTATCGTCGTGGCGACGGCCTTCGACGCCTCGAGTGCCGTCGTGTTCCCGCCCACGGAGCTGTCGCTGCGGTGGTTCGGGGAACTGCTCGCCTCGCCGACGTGGCTCCGGTCGATGGTGAACAGCCTGCTCGTGGCTGCCGGCACGACCGTCGTCGCACTCGTCGTGGGCGTCACCGCCGCACTCGGAGTGCGTTCCACCGGCGGCCGGTTCCGGACGGGACTGGTCGGCCTTGCGGTCCTGCCGCTGCTGGTGCCGGGTGTCATCATCGGCGTCACGCTGCTGACCTTCTTCAGCCGCTTCGGCCTCCAGCAGAGCTACGGCGCGCTCGTGCTGGCCCACTCGCTGTGGGCGACGCCGCTGTCGTTCTCGGTCGTCCAGTCGGCGTTCGCGCGGTTCGACTGGCGACTCCACGAGGCGGCGCTGGACCTCGGGGCCTCCCGGTCGCGGGCGTTCCTGACCGTCGTCGTCCCCGAGATACGCGCGGGCCTCGTGGTCGCGGGGCTGGTGGCGTTCATCGTCAGCCTCCAGGAGTTCGTGATGGCGCTGTTCCTCTCCGGCCCTGAGACCCGGACCGTCCCGGTGCAGGCCTGGAACTCCCTCCGCCAGAGCCTCGACCCGCTCGTGAGCGTCGTCTCGACCATCCTGCTCGTCACCGTCCTCGCCGTGGTCGTCCTCGCGGCCGCGCTCGCGGGACTCGACCGGCTCGCGGCGGACACCTGAGTCGGGACGAGCGGACGAGCGGCGAGGCTCCCGGTCGCTCGCGGCACCTCGATAGCCTGTCGCCGACTACTCCGCCGTCGAGGCCGCGTACTTCTCGTCGGATTACGGATTGAGCAGCGTCTATAGCACCGCTAAACACATTCACTATGGATGGATTGTGAGTCGTGAGTGCCGAGGCCAGTTCTCGACCCGCCTGGTAGCGAACCCGGGACTGTCCGTCCGCGAGCCGCGTCTCCAGCTTTCTAAAAGGAGCATTTCTGTCGGTGATGGAGACGACGCTCGGATACTCAATGGCGGCACCCCGTGACCACCGTCGGAGACGGCTTCAGCACACTGTAGACGGCTTCTCTTCTATCCGAGCGGCGTGACATTCCATACCGGAGGGTCGGCGTCGATTTCATCGACGCACGTATCCATCTGATCACTACACGCCCCGCGAAGAACGGCCAATCAGAACAGCCGGCCGACAAACCGACCAGCCTCGACTCCGTGGTCAAACTCGTTCGCCCGCGTGGTCGGTTCGGTGGGTTACTCGTCCTGCTCTGCCAGCATCTGCTTGATTTCTTCCAGTTTGAAGTACGACGCGAGGCCGAGTATCGTGACGGGCCAGAAGCCGACGAATTGGCCGCGCTGTTTGTCGCCGCGTACGTAGTAGAAGTACAGTGCCAGGGCGACTGAACCGACCGATGCCAGTACGGCGGGGGTGAGACCGTCAGCATTTATTCCGTCTGCGGCCGCTGTCGTCGTCTCTTCAGTTGTTTCGCTCACACCGATTAATTGGCCTAAGGAGGTAAATCACTTCGCATACCCCGTGAGATGCTCTCTCACCCGTTAGCATCGACCTCTCGGGGCGAACGACTTCTCACTGGGGTCGCTCCAACACCAGCGATAGGGGGCTACGAACTCGCTTTTTCATTGTTGCGGACCGCGAGAAATATTACCACGGACAGGACGATCATACAGACGGCAAACAGCATCTCGCTGCTGTCGTTGTTTCGATCTCTCGTCGTCACCATCACTTACGGGCCGATTCGGACCGAGTACACATATCGCTTTGTTCGACGGCCACACGCCCGAGTGCTGTCAACACGCGACTGCGTCGTCGAGCGTCGGCATTCATACCACCCTCCAGGTATGCCAAACTGTTTCGTATCTACGACGCTCTGTATCTGTATGGACGACATCGACTCGGACACCACGATGGTCGCCGCCGGCGTTGTGATTAGTCTCATCGCCGCCGTTGAACTCTATCTGTCTTGGAAGAATTCGCGAGACGCGTAATCGCGTCGCGGATCGATACGGGTCACCGAGTACGCCGCACAACGGTCCTGTCCGAACGTTTCGGCATATAGACCGTTCCTCCTGACTGTGACGGGGCACCCCCCTCGCATCGAGTGCCGGTCAGCGATATCGTTCGGATCAGGAGCGAGATCCACGGTGATATTGATAGGTTTCGAGCTGTGAGCGCCGAGGCCCAGCCGAACAGGCCCCGATACTACGCGCCCGCTATTCCGTCGGCGCGGGGGAGTTCGACGACGAACGTCGCCCCGCCGTATTCGTTGTCCTCCACCCAGACGTCCCCCTCGTACCGATCGACCAACGTTCTGACGAGGTAGAGTCCCAACCCGGTCCCATTGCTGTCGATGCCTCGCTCTCCCTCGTCGAGGATCTCCTTCTTCCGGTCGTCGGGGATGCCGGGCCCGTTGTCCGCGACGGACACGGTGACAGTATCCGCCGACCCCGACGTCGAGATCCGGACCTCCGGGACGTCGGCGTCGTTGTGAAGAATCGCGTTCTGGAGGAGATTCCGGAAGATAGAACCCAGCATATCGTCGGCTAGCACCGACGCCTCCGGGATCCGTCCGACCGTCGTTATCAAGGCGTTGTGCTCTCCGGCCTGCACGTCGTCGATCCGATGCTGAAGGATGCGGCGCAGATCCTCGCTCGTTCGCTCCGTTTCGGCCTGCAGCAGCAGTTCCGTCACCTCCCGCGCCGAGGCCGTGATCTCGATTGCCTCCTGCGCGGCGTTCAACACCGGTTCGAGGTACTCGGCCCCGGCCTCGTCGACGTACTCCTCGAGATACTCGGCGTAGCCGACGACGACGTTGAGGCTGTTTCGGATGTCGTGCCGAACGATCTGATTGAGTATCTTGAGGTTGTCCCGTTGCGTTTCGAGTCGGCGCTCGTACGATTTGAGATCCGTGATATCGCGGGCGTATCCGAGCACGGCGTCAGTGTCGCTTCCCGCCACTGTATAGGGGATTTTCGTCGTCCGGAAGAGGCGCGTCTCCCCATCGGCTCTCGTCAGTTCTTCCTGCGGGACTTCCAGTGGTTCGCCGGATTCGATCACTCGGCGGTCGTCCTCGCGGGAGTCAGCCGACTCGTCGACGTTGGGGATGATCTCCGCTTCAGTTTTCCCTTCGACGGCCTCCGGCGTCAACCCGTACGCCTCGGCCGTAGTTTCGTTGGCGAGCAGGTAGACTCCCTCCTCGTCCTTCGCGAAGATCAGGTCGGGAACGAGATCGATGATCTGTCGCAGTTCCATTCGGGTCTGTTCGAGGGTCCGCTCGTACTGCTTGCGCTGGTCGATGTCGAGATGGATGCCGACGGCTCGACGGGGATTTCCAGCCGCATCGCGCTCGACGACCCGCCCGACGTCTCTGATCCACTTCCACCGGCCATCGCCGGTCCGCATCCGGTGTTCGCAGTCGTACAGTTCGGCGTCGCCTTCCAGATGCGCCGACAGACGCGCTTCGACGCGATCGATATCTTCCGGGTGGACCCGCTCCTCCCACGTGTCGAGGTGCGGTTCGATCTCGTCGGGCGACACCCCGAGCATCGTCGCCCACTGGTCGTTGAACCTGACGGCGTCAGTCTCGATGTTCCAGTCCCAGATCCCGAGATTCGCTCCTTCGACCGCGAGATTGAGGCGCTCTTTCGTCTCGTGTAACTCCCGTTCGCGGTTCTTGCGCTCGGTCACGTCCTGAAAGATCCCGATAGCGCCGACCACCGCATCGTCCTCGTCGAACTGGGGCTCGCCCACGGCCCGGACCCAGCGGATCTGATCGCTCGCGGTTTCGATCCGAAGTTCCAGATCGTACGGTTCGCCCTTGGTCCGCAGTCGCTCGAACGCCTCCGCCATCTCCTGTCGGTCGTTCGGATGGTAGAACCCGAACCCGTCCTCAACCGAGACGTCGGTATCCGGCGACAACCCATGGATCCGGTAGACCTCGTCTGTCCAGCGGAGCGTGTCGTCGTGCAGGTCGACCTCCCACCCGCCGATCGACGCGGTCTCTTGCGCCTTTTCGACGAACTCCCGGCTCCGTTTGAGTTCTCGCTCGCGCGTTCTCCGCTCTGTCACGTCGCGATCAAGCGCGATGTACCGCTCATTCCCGTTCACCACTGCCTTGTTGACCCAGACTTCGACGGGAAACACCTCCCCGTTATCACGGCGATGCGCTCCCTCGACTTTGAGCAGGTCGCCTTCCTCCATCTCGGTCCACATCGCTTTGAGTGCCTCGCGGTCGAAGTTGGCCTCGAACTCCGCGACGTTCATCGAAAGCAGCGTCTCTCTGTCGACGCCGAGCATCTCACACTCCGTCTCGTTCGCATCCAACACAGCCCCGTCGGCATCGTGAACGATGATGCCGTCGGGCGATTTGTCGAACAGCGCCCGGAGCCGAGTGCGCTGCCGTTCCAGTTCGCGTTCGGCTTGCCTCCGGTCGGTTATCTCCCGACTGTCCCAGATCAGGCGGCCGTCGTCCATCTGCGAGACGGTCACCTCCTGATCGACGGCGTCGCCGTTCAGATCCTCGATCGTTATCTCACCTCGCCATCGACCTCGCCGGGTGGCCGTCGGCAGGACGTCGCGCTCGATGCGTGCGACCGTCGACTCGCCAAACAACTCCCGCCAACTGCGGCCCACCAGTTCGTTTGGATCGACGCCGAAGGGCTCCGCATAGGCGCGATTCGCGTACACGAATTCGTCGCCGTCGAGCAGCGCAATCCCATCCGTTGCCTCTACGACCGCCTCCGGCGGGATACCCGCCGCCTCTTCGGAACGCTCGGACACCCGAACCGTCAGGCCGTCACGGAACGGGAACGCCGTAATTCGCAGCCACGACCCGATTGGGTCGGCGTACGCCTCGAATTCGGTCTCTTCTCCGGCCGCCATCGCCTGGCCGAGTCGGTCACGAACGTGCGACCCTAACTGCTCGCCCACCCGCTCGAAGAGTGGCTGACCGCCGAGTGACGCGCGATCTGCGTGTAGTAGCGTCGCTGCGGGCTCATTGATGTACGCGACGGTCCACTCGTCATCGAGCGCAAACAGCGGTTCGTCCAGGCTTTGCAGTATCGCTTCGGGGCGCGTGTTTGAGAAGAACTGATCGGTGCTCACTGTGCGGTTTCTCCTAAGACATTATTTCAAGCGGCTCAGCCACTATTGATTGTTCGGGTCCAATTATCATATACAATACACCCAGTGTTTTTCCCCTCCACAACTTCACGTCTTCACGTGTTTTCGGCCGACTGAGATCTGTCGGATGCCACGGAAAATCCGGTAACTCCGGGCGATGACGGAATCCGCGACGGACCCCGAACCGAGGATACCTGAAGTAGTATACCATTTTTGTAGATGCATCGTCAGGTGGGCGTATGGATTCAGTACGAAGGGACGCTCACACCGCTCGTCTGTGGCGATGGTGAACGTCGCTCTCTCTGTCGGACAACTCGTCATCGCCCTGCTGCTCGTCGCCCTGAACGGGCTGTTCGTCGCCGCCGAGTTCGCGTTCGTCAGGGTTCGGGGGACGTCAGTCGACCAACTCGTCGACGAGGGACGACCGGGGGCCGGGTCGCTGCAAGCGGTGATGACGGATCTGGACAACTACCTCGCGGTGACGCAACTCGGCATCACGCTCGCCTCTCTGGGGCTGGGATGGGTCGGGGAACCTGCCGTGGCGTCGCTTCTCGAACCGGCGTTAGCGCCGATCCTCCCGCCGAGCCTCATCCACGTCGTCGCGTTCGCCGTCGGATTCGGTATCATCACCTTCCTCCACGTGGTCTTCGGCGAACTCGCGCCGAAGACGTTCGCAATCGCCAGAACCGAGCGAATCTCGCTGCTGCTGGCACCGCCGATGAAACTCTTTTATTACCTGTTTTACCCCGGAATCGTCGTGTTCAACGGGACAGCGAACGCGTTCACGCAGTTGATCGGCGTTCCCCCCGCCTCCGAGAGCGACGAGACGCTCGGCGAGCGAGAGATCCGCCGGGTGCTCGCACAGTCCGGCGAAGAAGGTGCCATCGACGCGTCAGAGGTCGCGATGATCGAGCGGGTCTTCGACCTCGACGACACGCTCGTGCGGGAAGTGATGGTCCCGCGGCCGGACGTCGTGAGCGTTCCTGCCGACGCGTCGCTCGCCGACATCAGATCGGTCGTCTTCGAGTCGGGCCACACGCGCTATCCGGTGCTCGACGCCGATGACAGCAACCAAGTGGTCGGGTTCATCGACGTCAAAGACGTACTCAGAGCGAGCCACGAGGATCGAAGCGGTGCGACGACCGCAGGCGACATCGCCCACGAGATCCTGGTCGTCCCGGAAACGACGGTGACCGACACGCTTCTGTTGCAGTTCAGCGATGAGCGGCGGCAGATGGCTGCTGTCATCGACGAGTGGGGCTCCCTCGAAGGGATCGCGTCGTCGTCCTCCTGGCCGATCGGCGGGGCTTCCTCGCCCGGGTCCTCGGCAGTCAGCGCGCCGACGGAGACGTTCGGCGACTGATCGCCCCGAGCGACCTCTGCGAGCGTGGCGGTCCGGGTGGCTCGCCCCCACCCGAGGCCGACGATGGACGTCGTGGCGATGATGACGAACGAGGCAGGGATGCCGATCGCCGAGAGACCAACGACGATCACCGACGAGACGATGGCGACGATGATAGCGGCCGTGAGCGGGAGATCAGTGATGTCGCTCCCGAGGGTGTCAAGGCGGGCGATGGTGAACGCGCCGACGGCGACCGCGGCGCACCCGAGTAGGATCAGCAGGTTGATATCGACGCCGACGCTCACGAGCGGCGCGATGGCGTTCGCGATGTTTGAGGTTCCCGAAGAGAAGGCCATCAGACAGCCGATGCCGACGACGACGGCCGCCCCCACCAACTCTCTGCGCGTGGTGTTCGGCCCGGCCGACGGTCGGGGGACGACCCCGGAACTGTCGACTTCGAGCAACGGCCCAGACGTGTTGACGATTGCGACCCAGCGGTTGATCCGCGGATAAAGATACCGTCCGATCATTCCCGAGACCCAGAAGCCGACGATCGGGGCGACGATCCACCAGATCGCGATCTCGCCCATCACCGCCCAGTCGAGTTCCCCGGACGCGACTCCGAGGCCCGCAATCGCACCGACAGCGGTCATCGATGTCGATGCGGGGACACCGTAGTAGTTCCCCACGAACAGGGCTCCGCCGATAAAAAAGAGCACGACGATGCTGGATTCGATACTGAACACACCGGGGTCAGTGACTAATTCCGTCCCGAGCGCGTCGACGACGCGTCGCCCGATCGTCCACGCACCGATGAGAAAGAAACCCGCCATCAGCGCCGCCGCACCCGTCATCGAGATCGCGTCAGACCCAACCGCCGGGCCAAACGCCGGACCAGTGGTCGATCCGCCGATGTTGAATCCGACGAAGAGCGCGACCCCAATCCCAACGAGAAGAAGAAATTCAACCATACGAAAATAACGCGGCGCATTCGCTTAAGAAACCGGACCGACGGCTGGCCGTACGGGGAGCGCACGGTATACCGGTCTTGGGACCGAATACTGGGTATAGACGTCAGGAACCAGTATTACGAACTGACAGCGTTGAGGCATCGATGACGCCGGCTCGGGTCGATTTCATCGTTGATCTCGCCTACGGAATCACGATTTTCATCGCAATCGGCCTCATTCTCCTCGTCGAGACGGCCGTCGGCATCGCCTTCGGTCTCGGTGTGCTACTCTCGTACATCATCCACATCGGGTGGAAGATGTCCCGATTCGATCCCGACTGGATGACGCGCGAGGTGGCGGAGAAACTCGAGGACACCGTCGGCGAGACAGTGAGCGAGGAAGTCGAAAAGACAGTGAAAGACACTGTGAGCGAAGAGGTCGAGAAGACAGTCGGCGAGACAGTGAGCGAAGAGGTCGAGAAGACCGTCGAAGACACCGTGAGCAAGGAGGTCGAGCAGGTCGCCGAGAAGGTTGGTGAGAGCGTCAGCGAAGAAGTTACTGAGGAAGTAACCGAGACCGTCGAGGAGACCGTCAGCCAGGAAATCGAGGGAGCAATGCGAGACGAGAGCGAGAACGCCGGTGACGACGTCGCAGACGAAATGGACGACGGATCTGCCGCCGCCGCCGCCAACCTCAATCACGACGGCGACGAAGACCACGACGATGACGGAGAACGAGACACTGACGGGGACGTAGACGACGTCGAGACGACGACGTAGGCGTGTCGAAGACTGAAGCGCGATGCAACCTCCGGGACGAGACTGTCGCCCTGGCGACGAACCCGGACGCTGTGACTCGCTCAGTCGTATTCGACCGCTACCGAGCGGCGTCCCTGATCCGGTTTAGGACGGTCCGTCTGTCGCCGCCGGGACGGGCCTCGATTGTCACATCAGTCGTGCCGCCGACCCGCTCGAGTGCCGTCGCGAGATTCTCCAGCGGATAGATCCCGCCGGCCATCTCGAAGGAGTCTGCAGTCGGCCAGATGGCTGCCCACACGCGCACGGCGAGCGTGGGGGTGGCGTCCGGAGCACCCACGGCGTCACCGTCGAGCGGGTAGCTCGCGTCGTACTGGAAGGCACTCGCCGTTCGTCGACTGCGGAGCCGAAGCTCCTGTGAATCCGCCTGCCGGACGTTCTGGAGGCCGTCCTCGGCCAGGCTTCGCTCGAACTCGCGGCTGGCGTATTTTGCCGCGACCGGCAGCAAGCGCTCGGGTGTTTTATCTCCCGGCAGTGGCGGGTCGAAGGAGAGCCCGGTGGTGAACATCGCCCGGGGCGTCTGATCGATGTCCGCGGGCACGAGTGCTTCGACCGCGTGGAGAAACTCGGGGTCCTCGTAGACGACGTTCGTCGCCTCGACAGTGACGAAGCGGTTCTGGAACGCCGTCTCGGTCCACGCTTCCGTTTGGGTCCAGGGATCGGCGTCGATAGCCGGCGGATCGGGCACGGTTCTACTTGCGACCGAACGGTACTGAACGCAACGGCCGTCCCCCGATGAGAGACGGGTCCGTTCAGGGCACGTACCAGATGCCCCGCTCGGTGTCGAAAATCGATCCGATGACGACGTGCGGGAGGGCGACGACGCTGATGAAAATGCTCCAGAACGCCACCGCACCCGGCAGGATTCCGGCGTTCGCCAGTGGATTCGGGACGGCCCAGTAGACCACCGCGAGCACCGCGAAGGTCGCGAACGCTCCGGCAACGAGGATTCCCCAGGCCCGGAGCGCCACCCGCGACGCGGACCCGCTGCCGACGATGTCCCACTCAGGGTCACCCACGCCGTCGTCGTCGACAGTCACCGTCCGCGCCACCTGTCGGGTCGAGTACCAGAACGGGAAATAGAGGCCGACCGCGACGAGGACCGGCACGACGGCGAAGTACGCCGCCAGCAGGAGGCTCTCGCCGGCGTCGATCAACCACGAGCGACCGCCGCCGCAGACGTATCCGAGGCCGACGTGAGCCGCCAGCGCGAGTCCGTACCCTCCCGCGGCGAGCATCCGGGTCGTCTCGAAGTGCGCGGCGTATGGTTCGAGTGCCCCGGGTTCGACCACCCCGACCATCAGCGAACTGAACGTGTGGAAGGTGTCCGGATGGAATATCAGCGGAACGAGCATCACCGCCCCGCCTCGGACGACAATCGCCAGGAGGCGCTGCGTTCGCGTCTGGAGGTGCTCTGTTCCGGATGTAGCCTCCAGAACGTTCAGTCCGCCGAGGCCTCCCTTCGCCATCGCAACGGCGATAGCGAGCGCGACGCCCGCAATCGGTGCCACGAGCAGGAGGCCGACGAACACCGCGACAGCAGCCAGATAAGCGGCGACGTACCGCCAGCGGAACGACGGTCGCCGTCGCCGAAGGTTCTCGAAGTGCTCGTAGCCGCCGTGCGGGAGGTTCAGCGCCACCATCCCTACCAGATACACGATCATCTGGGCCCTGAAGGGAACCGTGATGCCGGCCGCGGTCGTCGTCGCGAATCCGGTGAGCAGGACGAAGAGCGCCATCCGGGAGAGACCGAGGGAGGGATGTGCGTCACTGTGCACCAACTGTCGACGTATCGCACCGAGTCCGATCGCGCTCATCGGGGGGCCGTTAGGACCTTTAGCATATAAACAATCGAAGAGAATCTAAGTCACTGAGAACCGCGGTGAAGCCGAAGGCCGTCGCGTCCGTCGATCTATGTATGGCTACGTCGACCCGACTTTCGGAAGACACGACGGTCACTATCGTCGGCGGCGGCTTCGGGGGGCTCTCAGCGGCCGCGTACCTCGCTGCAGGCGGGGCCGACGTCCAACTCCTCGAGCGCCACGATCACCTTGGTGGGCACGCTGGCACCCTCGAATGCGAGGGATTCCGGTTCGATACCGGGCCCTCCTGGTATCTGATGCCGGACGTCTTCGAGCGCTTCTTCGGACACTTCGACAGCGACCCGACGGACTACTACGACCTCGAACGGCTGGACCCGCAGTACCGCGTTTTTTGGAAGGACGACGATCGGGTGACCATCCGCCCGAACTGCGAGCACGTTCACGAGGTGTTCGAATCGTACGAGTCAGGGGCTGGTGATGCGCTGGTAAAGTATCTCGACCGGGCCGAACGGAACTACGAACTGGCGATGGACCGGGTCGTCTACGAGCGTCGCGAGCGACTCTGCGATTTCGTTGACCCCGACCTGCTCCCGCTGGCTCCCCGATTTCGGCTGTTCGGCACGATGGACGACTACGTCTCCCGATACGTCGAGCATCCGAAACTCCGGCAACTCCTCGAATACACGCTCGTCTTCTTGGGCGGGTCGCCACACAACACGCCGGCGCTGTACAGCATTATGAGCCACGTGGATCTGAATCTGAACGTCTTCTACCCCCAGGGCGGCATCGCGGGCGTGGTCGACGCCCTCGCCGACCTCGCGCGGGAGCAGGGCGTCGCGATCGAGACCGGAGTCGCGGTCGAAGAAATCACCGGCGCCGCCGGCGACTTCGTGCTCCAGACGGACGCGGGATCCCGCGAATCCGACCTCGTCGTCAGCAACGCGAACCCGGCCTACACGGAGCAGGAGTTACTCCCGCCGACGGCGCGGTCCCACGACGTCGACTACTGGGAGTCCCGGACGTACGCGCCCTCGGCGTATCTCCTATATCTCGGCGTCGAGGGCGACGTCGATCCGCTCGCACACCACACGCTCGTTTTCCCGCCTGATTGGGACGACCACTTCGAGGCCATCTTCGAGGAGCCGCGGTGGCCCAAAGATCCGGCGTACTACCTCTCTGTGGCCTCTCAGACCGACGATGACGTCGCACCGGCCGGTCACCACGCCGTCGTCATCCTTGTCCCCATCGCTCCCGGACTGGACGATGGACCAGCGAGACGCCAGCGCTTCCGTGACGCGGTGCTCGCCGACCTCGCAGAGAACACCGGGGTCGACATTCGTGACCGAATCGTCGTCGAGGAGTCGGCCTGTGTCAGCGACTTCGCAGCCCGGTTCGACGACCCGCGCGGCACGGCGATGGGACTGGCGCACACTCTCACACAGACCGGGCCGTTCCGCCCCGATCACCGGGCCGAACTGGACGGCCTCTTCTACACTGGCGCTTATACCGCACCGGGTATCGGGATGCCGATGTGTCTCATCAGCGGTGAACACGCCGCGGAGGCGCTCTTCGATGAGTACCCGCAGGTCGCGGCCCGTCCGCAGCCGACCGCGAAATAACTAAAGGGCATATATTATGAGAATTTACTACCATAATTCATATTAGGGCTGCCGCCGACCATAGAGACACCTGATGACTGAGGACCGCATTCTGACGACACACATTGGAAGTCTCCCGCGAGCCCCGGAACTGCTCGAACTGCTGAAGCACCGCCAGGAGGGCGAAGCCGTCGACGAGGACCAGTGGCACGGGACGGTCGTCGAGGCCACCGAACACGTCATCCAGAAACAGGCCGACATCGGCCTCGACATCGTGAACAACGGCGAACAGCCGCGCGTCTCGTTCAACTGGTACGTCGCCAACCGCCTGACGGGTATCGGGAACGAACGCGACGCCCCCCTGTGGGACGACCTCGCTGACTTCCCCGACTACGCCGAGGACGCCTTCTCCGCCGAGGGAATCGATCTCACGAAGCAACCGTCGGTCGTCGGCCCCGTCGAGTACGACGGCGAGGCCGCCGCCCGCGAGGAGATCGACACGTTCTACGACCTCCTGGCGGAGTCCGAGGCCGACTTCGAGGGGACGTTCATCACCGCCGCCTCACCCGGCGTCGCGGCGGCGACGCTCGTCGACGATCACTATGGCTCTCACGAGGAGTTCCTCTCGGTCGTCGGCGACGCGCTCAAGCAGGAGTACGAACTCATCGCTGAGACCGGCGCGACGCTTCAACTCGACGCGCCCGATCTGCTGACGACCGGGCACCGCGGCTTCGGCGACCGACCCGTCGAGAAACTCAAGCCCGTGGTGCGGATGCACGTCGACGCACTCAACGAGGCCACTGAATCAATCCCCGACGAGCAGATCCGGGTTCACACCTGCTGGGGAAGTTACGAAGGACCGCACCACCGCGACAAGCCGCTCGAGGCAGTCCTCCCGATTCTCTACGATATGAACATCGGCGGATTCTCCATCGAAGAGGCCAACCCTCGCCACCAGCACGAGTACCGCGTCTTCCGCGAACACCCGCTCCCCGAGGACTGGACGCTCATCCCCGGTGTCATCGACGTGAAGACCAACGTCGTCGAGCACCCGCAGGTGATTGCCGACCGTCTGGAGCGCGTCGCCGACGCGGTCGACGATCCGTCGCGAATTGTCGCTGCACCGGACTGCGGGTTCGACACGCAAGCGGGCCTCGCGATGGTCCACCCTGACATCGCCTGGAAGAAACTCGACGCGCTCGTCGAGGGTGCCGAGGTCGCGAGCGACCGAATCTTCTGAACACGCTGACTGCTCTCCCCGGCAGTGCGTCGGACGGCTCCTCGCCCGGCCACAGTCGCCGGACGGGTCCCGCCCGCACCATCCGATAGCGGGCTGCCAGCGGCAAACAGCTTTTTGAATCCCTTGGAACTCTATCTGGTATGGACGATCCGATCCGGACGCTGTTCGTCACTGCGGGTCTGGGGGCCGACCCAGGTGATCCGGACCGGTTGGCGCGCGCAAGCGACCAACTCGAGGTGGCGACTACGCCGGCGGCGCACGCACTCGAACATCTGTCGGCGTCGGAGGTCGACTGCGTTGTCGCCGACTACGATCTCCCCGGATACGACGGGTTGGGGTTTCTCGAAGCGGTTCGCGACTCCCACCCTCGAGTGCCGTTCCTGCTATTTACCGACGATGGCTCAGAACACCTCGCGGGCCGGGCCATCGCAGCCGGTGCGACGGGCTACCTACCGAAGTCCGAGGATCCGGAGACGTACGGGACGCTCGCAGACCGGATCGAGGAGAGCGTCGAGGGAACCCGCGGCAGTGTCGGCCTCGAGTTGGAGGGACAGGCGACAATCGGGCTTCTCAGCGACATCTACGCGGTTACCACCGACATCGAACTCACGTTCGAAGAGAAAATCAGGCGGTTGCTGGAACTGGGTTGTGACCGCCTCGGCCTCAGTTACGGGTTCCTCTCGCGGATCGATGCGGAGGAGGGCCACGAGTCCGACGGCACGCAGCAGATCGTCCTCTCCCACGGCGAGCACGACCTGCTCCAGCCGGGGTTGTCGTGTCCGCTCTCGGAGGCGTACTGCCGAAAGACAATCCAAAGTGACGGATTGCTTGCGGTCTCAGATGCCCTCGCGGACGGGTGGGAGGACGACCTCGCATACGACGTCTTCGAACTCGGTAGTTACATCGGCGGGAAGGTGTTCGTCGACAACGAACTCTACGGCACGCTCTGCTTCGCGTCCACGGAATCCCGCGACGCCTCGTTCACCGACGCCGAGCGGACGCTGATCCGCCTGATGAGCAAGTGGGCGAGTTACGAACTCGACCACGATCACGTGACCACCGAACTCGAACGACAGAACGAGCGACTCGAGAACTTTGCGAGCGTCCTCGCTCACGACCTCCGAAATCCGCTGAACGTCGTCGATGGACGGCTCGAACTGGCGCAAGCGGAGTGCGACTCCCCGCATTTGGAACCCATCGCTGATTCAGTCGACCGGATGGAGACGCTGATCGACGACGTGCTCGACCTCGCGCGAGAGGGTCAAACTGTGACAGAGGCCGAGTTGGTCGATCTGGCAGGGGTAGCCAGGGAGTCCTGGAACCACGTCGCGGCCGGCGGGGCACAACTCCAGGTCGAGACCGAGCAGTCGGTACTGGCTGAGCAAAAGCGACTCACGCGGCTCTTCGAGAATCTCCTTCGAAACGCCGTCGAGCACGGTGGAGAGACTGTGCAGATCACGGTCGGTTCACTTGACGACGGATTCTACGTCGAAGACGACGGGCCGGGGATTCCCGAATCCGACCGTGATGACGTCTTCAAGTCGGGCTACACGACGAACGAGGCGGGAACGGGGTACGGACTGGCCATCGTGAGCGAAATCGTCGACGCCCACGGGTGGTCGATCGGTATCGGTGATGGCGACGGCGGCGCCCGGTTCGAGATCCGAACGCGGTGACCCTTGCGTACAGAGAGCCGTCGGAGTTATTAATAGCGAACTGACACAGTATATAAATCGAGCGCTCCGTCAGCCCCTGAATCGCCGGACGAGACGGCAGCATCCGGCGGCACAACGTATATATGCGGTGAAATACCTATATACTGGTATGTCGCGGTCCGCGCTAGTCGGAAACGTTATGTCGATGCTCGAGGACGCCGGGTTCCTCGTGAGCGACCGCTGTGCGATCCGGCCGAAGAGTTTCGACATCGCCGCAAGGCGAGGCGAGGACCTGCTTCTGCTGAAGATTTTGGGCAACATCGACGCGTTCGACGGAACGACCGGCGAGGAGATGCGGCGGCTCGGGACCTATCTCAAGGCGACGCCGATGGTGATCGGCCTCCGCACCCGCGACGAGGATCTCGAACCGGGCGTGGTCTACTTCCGCCACGGCGTGCCGGTGTTAAACCCCGACACCGCGCTCGATCTGTTCGTCGAGGGCGTGCCGCCGCTTATTTATGCCGCACCGGGCGGCCTCTATGTCAACATCGACGGGGACCTTCTCGCCGACGAGCGCGAAGAGCGCGGGTGGAGCCTCGGACAGTTGGCGACCGAACTCGGCGTCTCGCGGCGTACCGTCTCGAAGTACGAGGACGGAATGAACGCCAGCATCGAAGTGGCTATTCAGTTAGAGGAGATGTTCGACCAGCCGTTCTCCAGTCCCGTCGAAGTGATGGACGGAGCCGAGGAAGTGCGCGATGCCGAGCCGATGCCGGACGATCCCGACCCCGAGTCGGACGACAAACACGTCGTTCACGTGTTGACGCGGGCGGGGTTTACCGTCCACCCGACTGCCCGCGCACCGTTCAAAGCTGTCAGCGAGGACGACGGGCGCCGGCGGGACTTCACGCCGATGCTCACCGGTCACTCGTCGTTCACGCGAAGCGCAAAAAAGCGCGCTCGGATTATGTCCTCGCTCGGCGAGGTTACCCAGACGCGGTCGGTGTACTTCACCGAGGACAACTCCAAGCGCGACTCCGTCGAGGGGACAGCACTGGTCAGTTGTACGGAGCTAGCCGCTATGGACGATCCCGAACGAATCCGGGATCTGATCCGCGATCGGTCGCAGGAACCGAGCGAGGCCTGACGGCTGATTTCGGGATTCTTCGCGTCGGGATCGTAGTGCTCAGGACGCGCTGCCGTACGTCTTCTCCAGATAGGCGACGATGTCGTCGCTCTCCGGCATCCCCTCGACGCCGTTGGCCTCGTCGACCAGTACCGGGACGCCCGTCTGGCCGCTGATCTCCTCGACTTCTGTCCGCTCTGCGTGCGCCGAAGGCACCATCACCGACTCGTATTCGAGGTCGAGGTCGGCGAGCTTGTCCTTCACTTTCGCGCAGTACGGGCAGCCTTGCAGTTCGTACAGGACGAGATCTGACATCGATACCTCTTATGAAAGCCCCAGTAAAGAGTCGCCCGGTCCCGTGCGCCGGTTACGCACGTGAGTTTCCGCCGTCAGCTTACGAGTCGCTTCGCACCGCCGGCAATCCGGTCCCGACGGACGATCAGTTCGCTACCAGCCCAGAGGAGTCCGACGAGGCCGGCACCGATAGCCCAGACGAAGTCCCAGCCCGACATCCAGACCGGCCGGAGCCACGGTGTCACGTGCGCCCAGCGCGTCGCGAACTCGGTCATCGGCCCTTCCAGAGCCGTCCCCGCGAACGTAGCACGGATCCGTCCCGCGAAGCCGACGCCCCCGCCCCCGCCTGCAGTGAGATTGGCACTGCCGGTGATCGCGTACGTTCCGCTAGCGTTCAGGTCACGAATCGTCGGTCCGGACGATTCCGGCCCCGTCCCGATTCGTTCAGCGTCGTATGGGCCCCAGGTGGCGTAGTACTCCCAGACGACCTCACCTGTCGGGGTGATCTCCATCACGCGGTGATTCAGCGTGTCGGTGACGAGCGTGTTGCCGTTCGGCAGCCGGTCGGCGTCCCGCGGCCAGTTCAGCGAACCGGTCCCGACCTCCCAGGTCCGCACCCACTCGCCGTTCTCCTTGGCGTACTCGACGATCCGGTTGTTGCCGCTGTCCGCAACGAGAATCGTCGGTGTGCCGTTCTCGCTCACGAGCCAGTCGGGGTTGTGCTGTTCGCGCATCACGTCGTACTCGTCATCCGAGCCGAGTCGCTCGACGATTTCCTTGCTCTGCATGTCGACGACAATCGCCTGATCGAAGTTGCGCGGCGACAGCAACAGGCGGTTCTCACCGACGGGATCGACGTCGTTGACGTGCGACCAGTCGTCGTTGTAGCCACCGTCGGTGCTCGCGGGGAAGTGGTTCTTGAAATACCACTCCCAGGTGATCTCGTCGGTCGAGCGGTTGTAGACGACGATCCGGTCGTCGCTCACGTCCGCCGACTCGTTCCACTCCCGCATATTCGCAATCGCGATGCGGTTCTCCCCAATGTAAGCCACGTCGTGAGTGTCAGTCATATTGAACCGCTTCTCCCAGACGCGCTGTTGGGTCCCGGGGTTCAACTCGAAGACGAGTGTGTCGCCGGCGCGGGGCGAAGAGACGAGCAGATTGCCGTTCGGCAGCGGATCGACGTCGAAGAACCACGCGCTGCCGTCGACCTTGTCGTCGTGAGTCCACTTGAGGTCGCCGCGCGGCCCCACCGAGATCAGTCGTGCGGGCTTCTTCGGGTTGGTATTGCCCTGAAACGTGTAGCCCTGGGTGCTGATGACGGTCGAGCCGTTCGCGGGACTCGTGACTGTGCCCTGCTCCAGGCTCGTCTCTTCGCCGGGATCGTACGTCAGCGCAGAGACCGCAGACGGAGCGAGGAGTCCGAGAACGAGCAGCAGTGCGACGCCGCGCACCACAGTCGTCTGAGAGAGCGAGAACCGGGTCACACGACCGACTGGGGAGTAGGCTTATGAATCTCTTGCGGTCGGCAGTCTGCAGCGAACGAGCAGTCGGCCGTCACACCCGTGCGGTGAGGATCCCGCCGGTCCGCACGACGAAGTAGGCGACGAACGCACCCGCCAGCGCCCAGTGGCCGAGTCGAACGTCACGGCGCTCGCCGGCGGCGAGTTTGATCAGTGGGTACGAGACGATTCCTGCGGCGATGCCGTAGGCGATGGAGTACGCGAAGGGCATCACGAGGATGGTCATCCCGGCGGGGATCGCCTGCGTGAGGTCGTTCCACGCGATGTCGACGACGTTTCTGAGCATCACGACGCCGATGACGACCAGGGCGATGTGGGAGGCGTACAGCGGAATCGCCGCCGCCAGCGGGACGATGGCCAGCGAGAGGACGAACAGCACGGCAACGGTGAGCGCGGTCAACCCGGTCCGGCCGCCTTCTTCGACGCCGGTGGCGGACTCGATGTACGTCGTGACCGTCGAGGTCCCGAGCATCCCACCGACTGTGGTGCCGATGGCGTCGGCCATCAGCGGCTTGTCGATGTCGGGGAGGTTCCCGCCTTCGTCCAGGAAGCCGCCCGCCTGCCCGACCCCCACGAGCGTCCCTGCGGTGTCGAAGAAGTCGACGAAGAAGAACGTGAAGACGATGAGGGTAAACGTGAACCCCTCGACCCGGCTGAGTCCTGAGACGAATGCTCCAGCCAACGGCGTGATGTCGTAGGTGACCGACGCCGATCCGGCCACGAGACCGGCGTCGGGCGCGATCGGACCGAACGCGGTGACCGCCCACCCGACAAGCGTCGTGCCGACAATGCCGATAATGATCGATCCTGGAACGTTCCGAGCGTAGAGCGCGAAGGTGAAGAACAGCCCGAGGACGGAGATAATCGCGACTGGGTTCGACGCAACCGAACCCAGCGTCACGAGCGTCGCGCTGTCGTCGACGACGATCCCCATCGCCTGGAGGCCGATGATCGCGAGAAAGAGGCCGATACCGGTTCCGACGGCAAACTTGACTGGCTCGGGGAACAGGCCGATCACGTACTCGCGGGCTCCAATGGCGGTCAGGACGATGAAGAGTATCCCCTCGACGACGACGGCGGCGAGAGCCGTCTGCCAGGGGACGCCGAGTGCGCCGACGACGGTGAACGCGAAGAAGGCGTTGAGACCGAGGCCCGGTGCCTGGGCGAACGGCCGGTTGGCGTAGAACGCCATCACGAACGTCGCTGTCGCGGCGGCGATGATCGTGACCACCGCGATCATCGACTGGATTTCCCCTGGCGACATCCCGGCGATTGCGATGCCATCGGCACCGGGGATACCCGGCTGGTCGGTCAGGATCGACGGGTTGACCACGACGATGTAGGACATCGTCAGGAACGTCGTCACTCCGGCGAGAATCTCGGTTCGGACCGATGATCCGTGTTCTTGCACATCAAAGAGGTTATTGAGGAACTCAGACAGGTCCATAATGCACGTCTGAGCATACCTTCGATGAAACGGATAACGGTTTCCATTGGGATCGGCGACGGCCTGCGCCGATCACTCGGCGTCGAACGTCGAGAGCGCACCCACCGGGGCGTCGGTGAGTTCACGCGCTCGATCGATTCCCTTATCGCCAACAGCAATGAGCGCGAAGACGCCTGTGACGTCGGCTCCCGCCTGTGCTGCGATGTCGAGAAGCAGTTCCTGCGTCTCGCCCGAACGGATGAGGTCGTCTACCACGAGGACGTTCTCTCCGCGGGTCAGAGCGCGGCCCGGGAGGTAGTAGGTGAGTTCGATCCCGGATGCGAGGCGCTGGCGCGATTCGACGAACTCCTCGACGGCCGTCTCCTTCGACTTCTTCGCGTACGCGACGCGGGCGTCGAAGTAGCCGGCCATCGCTGCACCGAGCGTGATGCCGTCGGTTGCAGCAGTCAGAACGACGTCCGGGCGCTCGAAACCGAGGGCGTTGGCGGCGACCGGGGCGACGAGATCGAGAAAGGACTGATCGAAGACGATGCCGGAGTTGTCCACGTACCCCTCGCCGTCGAACTCGACGCGGGCACGCAGTTCCGAAGCGAGGGCGTCGTGGCCGACACCGTCGACAACCTCGCGGGCGCGTTCGATGCCCGGAAGGACGTGCCCGTTGACGTACCGATTGAGATCGCCGGAGGGAAGCCCGGTGAGCTCGGCGAGTTCGTCGTACGTCCGGGTCTCTTTGAGCATCCGAAGGACGGCGACCGCCTGCAGTTGGAGGGCCGCTTTCTCCGCTCTGTTCATATCACGATGTGCGATGGTACGCAAGTATGAATATGTCGATACATATTTACCAGCAAATAACCACGAACGTGGTCAGATAGCGCCCGATCGACGCTATCCCCCGGCCAATTAGTCCGACTCCTTGGCAAGCAGGTCGTCGGCAGTGACGAGCGCGTCGAGTTCGACGTTAGCCTCGGCGAGTCGGTCCGCTGCGCCCTCCTGTCGATCGACGACGACGAGGGCGCGGTTCACGACCGCCCCCGCCTCGCGCAGCGCTTCGACCGCGTCGAGCGCGCTCTTTCCGGTCGTGGCGATGTCCTCCAGAACGACTACCTCTTCGCCGTCTTCGAGCCGGCCTTCGATGCGGTTACCGGTCCCGTACTCTTTGGCCTGCTTCCGCGCGATGACGTAGGGCTTCCCTGTCTCGACGCTCGTGACGGCGACGAGCGGGACGGCACCGAGCGCCACGCCGGCGAGTTTCTCTTCGTGGACCTCCGTTGCGAACGCCTCGGCGATGAGGTCGAGGCAATGTGGGTCGGTCTCGAAGAGATACTTGTCCACGTAGTACTCAGAGGTGCCTCCGTGTGAGAGTTCGAACTCCCCGAACTTGACGGCGTCCGCGTCGCGGAGCGCGGCGATGAGTTCGTCGTTCGTCATTAGCCACAAGAGCGCGTGGGAGGCGTTTAAACGGGACGATTTGCCCCGACGACGAAGATAGCCGGGCTTCAAACCACGAAGCCACGACAGAGAGATCAGGCAGTCGCGCCTGAATGATCAGGCAGTTAGGCCGGAACGACCGGGTAGTCGCGCCTGAACGACCGAGCGGCCGCGGTCCGGTCGTGATGTGGTAGCGGAGGCGGGGCGGTGCAGTAGCGGAAACGGGGCGGAGTCGCTAGGTGTCAGACCGTGAGGCTCGCTCCGCGAGCCGAGCGGCCTTTTTCTCTCCAGGTTTTTGCCGGGGGGTTCGAGGCCGCGCTCAGCGCGGCCGAGGACTCCAAAAAAAGTGGGTTAGTAAGGCTCCCCCTTCAGCCCGAGCACGTACGCAACGACGTTGGTGCCGACGTGCAACACCGGGGTGAGGACGACGATGACACCGAGCACGGGGGGCGAGAAAGTCGCGCTGAACCACGCGAAGTCGAAGAGCGCGGCGCACCCCAGCGCGCCAGCGACGAAGTCGAGTTGATCGACGACGGGAAAGGACACGCCGCGTTCACGACCGGTCCGGCGCTTGAGAAACGAGGCCGTGATGTCGCCGAGCATCGCGCCGAACGCGAGACCGAGCGCCGCCGTGATCGGAAACGTCGGGAGAGCAACCCCAGTCATTCGGACGATGACCGGCGCGAAGACGGTCAGCACCTGCGCGAGGACGAGGCCCGCAAGGGTCCCCACTGCCGTCCCGCGCCAGGTCTTCCCATCGCCGAGAAGGCGACGGCCGCCCAGCGTCCGACCGCCGTCGATCGGCGCGCCGCCGCCGGCGAGGACGGCGACGTTGTTAGGAACGTACGCGGGCAACATCGCCCAGAATGCAACGGTCACCAACTCGAGCAGCATAGTACCGCGTCCAGTGGGCGGGCACAAAAGTGTCTACGATTCGTGCGTCGCGTCCGCCGGTCCTGCGTCGATCGTCGATGCAATCGAAGTGGAAATCACGTCAGGTCGCCTCCTCGAGCGTCTCGAAGCCGTCCCAGCACTGGCAGTCGAGGTCGTCGAGCGTATCGACCTCGTCGGGGAGGTCCGATATCGGCATCCCATCGCCGTATCGGTCGCACCCGTCGGTGTGGATAGAGAAGTCGTCGGTCGACATCACGGGCATAGCGACGATTGGTTGGGGTCACGCAAAAGTGTTCAGGCCGCGGTACGGCTCTGGAATCACCCCACGAGCGACGCTCGGCGCGGATCGTAGTGCTACTCCAAATCAACCCACCCGTTTTAGCCAATAGCCACACCGTGTCGTCGGTGGAGGGTTCGACGTGGTAGATATCCCAACGCTCGATCGGCGGTTGGGCTGTAGGTTCGTGCCCGGCGAGTACAGCGCATCACTCCGTTCAGTTTCACTGAGGCCGGATGATAGAGATACGAGCGCATACCCCCGCCTTCTCGTGAGTGACGAGTGTTCCG